>PEYP01000120.1 GCA_002774315.1 Candidatus Stahliibacteriota bacterium CG08_land_8_20_14_0_20_40_26 | reverse complement strand
CTCCCAAATACTCCATATCATCGGATAAACTTACTCACTCAAAAATGGGCCCATACTGAATGCTTCCCGTTTACCTCCTTTGTTATCCAAACATGCCTTTCACAAAATTCATAATCCCTTATATCTCTCGTTTATCGGTATCGAGGCTCGTAACGAAGCTCGTTTTTTGATGCTCGACACTTGCTCCCATACGGATGCTGCGCAACGAATCCTGCGGACTGTATTTGCCCAGTCTCAAGCTTCCAGTTTCGAGTTTCGTTACCTGCCTACCGTCAGGCAGGCGAGTTTCCTCACCGTTCTATACGAATCCGTAGGGACAACCCAGTTTCGAATGCCTTAGTTTGCGACGCCCTATAACCTATACCATGAAAGGAGTTTTTTTAATTATATCATAAATTATTATGAATGTCAAGAAATTTCTTTGCTCTGTTGCCTAACACAATCAATTTTTTCACTTGACTTTTTATCAATAATGTGGTAAAATGGAGTATCTATAATAGATAGCCATATGAGGAATAGACCCGCAAAATTGTTTTGTGGCCTTATTGGACACTCGTTTGATGCTGTAATAGAAGAACTTACGAGAAGATTTGGTATAATAGATTTGCAAAGAGGGTCTATACCATTTACCTATACCGATTATTACAAAGATGAGTTGGGAGAAAATCTTATTCGGAATTGGATAACATTTGAAAGGTTGATAGATGAGAAGGATATAGGAAAGATAAAAATACTGACTTGTAAGATTGAAAAGAAATTCTCAATGAATAGGAAAAGGACTGTGAATATAGACCCTGGCTATGTAAACCTCTCCCGAGTTATTCTGGTGTCGACCAAGGATTACAGCCACAGGATATACATAGGAGGAGGAATATTTGCAGAAGTAACACTTATCTATAAACACCACAATTTTACCCCACTCCCATGGACATATCCCGACTATAGAGATAATGTAGAATTCTTTGAAAGAGTGAGGGAGAAATTCTACACCAATGTAAATATTAAGTGTGATTAGTTGATTGGTTGATTAGTTGATTGGTTGATTAGTTGATTGGTTGAGTGGTTGAATGTATGCTAATTTTTTATCTCATAGCCATATCTATCCCCATTATGGACTGTTCAGATGTAATAGCAGGGATGAAGGGATTCGGAACTACAGTATTTGAGGGGAGTAAACCTGATACATTTACAGTAGAGGTTATTGGAATAAGAAAGGGATTAGCACCCCGGCAAGATATAATTCTGGCAAAATTGGGTGGTAAGAGAATAGAAGAAACCGGCGTCATAAGCGGGATGAGTGGAAGCCCAGTATATATTGACGGAAGGCTCCTCGGGGCAGTAGCATATAATATGGGAGGAGCATTTTCAAAAGAACCTATATGTGGAATAACCCCGATAAGAAGTATGCTTAATCCTCCTAAAACTGGTTTCTCTGATGTCTATATAAAGGAAGAGATTCCGATCCCTGTGACTTTTTCAAATATCTCTGACGCTGCTTGCTCTCTCTTTAAGGAAGAGATAAAACGATTGGGATTACAAGTTAGGGTATGGGGCAATACCAGCAAATTACCAATTACCAATTACCAATTACCAATTAGTAAACAAAGTGAGCAGTTCGTCCCCGGCTCTCCCATTGGAGTATTGCTTGTCTCTGGCGATGCAAAGATTGGAGGAGTTGGAACCGTAACACATGTAGAAGGGGATAGAATATATGCATTTGGGCACAGGTTTATGGCACTCGGTGAGGTGGAACTCCCAATAACTACCGCTTATATACATACCGTTGCGCCATCTTATCTTATATCTTTCAAATTAGCAGAAATAGGTAATATTGCTGGTTGTATGGATGTAGATGCCTTTTCGGGTATCTCTGCAGTAATCGGAAAATCTCCTTCTTTGGTAGATATGACAGTAAAGAACGGGGATATTACATACAGATATAAGTTGGCAAAGGAAGAACGGTTGCTTCCGCTTCTCACAAACCTCATGCTTGCAAATTCTCTACTTATGAGTTATTCAAGTGGAAATATTACATACTCTGTAGTATTCAATATAAATACAAAAGAAAAACAAATTAAACTTTCTGATATCTACTCAGGGGATGTTTATGATGTGGTAACCGAAATGGCTGAAGATGTAAGCTCAGTGCTTAAAAATGACTATTCGAAATTGGAGTTAGAATCTATGGAGTTCAATCTAATTCCCTCCTACGAGGCAAAGATAGCCCAGATTAAGGATATTGAAGGAGATTTGAGAAATGATACTCTTTTTTTGATATGCACGGTAATACCTTATAGAGGAAAGGCTCTAAGGATTGAAGAAAAGGTATCCATAAGGAACTCTGATGGAAAGAAACCTTTAACAGTAAGCGCTTCAGGGTGTGATGCAGTGAGAATGCGTGTATGGAATGAAGTCGGAGACTTTAATGATTTCGTGGAATATGTTGAAAATAGGCCAAAAAGAACCTCTTTTGTTATTCAAGTATCCGGTCAGGATAACGATATTTTACCACTATCTTATGGCAAGTTCATAAAAAGGGATAAAAGACCACTGTATGAAAAGGTAGTGGAAACAGAATGGGTCATTTCAGGCAGTGCATCCTGCGAGATAAAGTAGCGGAACATTCAACATTTCACCTGTTATCTATCATCTCTTTCCCCATATAAGGTACAAGTTTATCAGGAATCCTCACAGAACCGTCTTTCTGTTCGTAGTTTTCCAGAAGCGCAATAAACAACCTGGGAAGTGCAAGACCAGAACCATTAAGTGTGTGGACATAGCCTGAGGTCTTACCATCCCTGAACCTTATATTTGCTCTTCTTGCCTGAAAATCTTCAAAATTACTGATAGAGGATACCTCAAGCCATCTTTTGAGAACAGGTGCCCAGACTTCTATATCATAAGTCTTTGCTGAGGCAAAACTCATATCATTTACAGGGAGTAATCTCACTCTGTAAGGAATCTCAAGTAATTTTAAAATTATTTCCGCATCCTGCAGGAGTGTCTCAAGTTCATTATACGAGCCATCAGGGAGTACAAATTTAACAAGCTCTACCTTGTTAAATTGATGAACTCTTATGAGTCCCTTTGTCTCTCTTCCATAGCTCCCTGCCTCTCTTCTGAAACAGGCGGTATAACCAACATACTTTATTGGGAGCTTCCTGCCAGGTATAGTCTCATTCTTATGGAGATTCGTTATAGGCACCTCTGCAGTCGGATTTAAAAAAAAGTCATCTTTTTCAATTCTGTACATATCCTCTTCAAGTTTTGGAAGTTGCCCCGTTCCAAACATCGATTCCCTATTTACCAGAAATGGAGTGAATACTTCCGTATATCCCCGAGAGGTATGTGTATCCAGCATAAAGTTTATTAAAGCACGCTCCAATCTTGCGCCATCTCCTTTGTAGGAAGGAAAGCTTGAGGATGCTACCTTAACTCCTCTTTTTAAATCAAGCAAAGATATAGCATTTGCAAGGTCAAGATAGGATAGGGGTTCGAAATCAAACTCTCTCTTTTTACCCCACTCCCTTATAATTATCTTATCCCCTTCAACTGGGACAGATGGATGTGGCACATTTGGAATCTGTATGAGAATCTCGTAAAGATTCTTCTCTATTTCAGAAAGTTTCTTGTCAATCCTCTTAATCTCTTCGGCTATCTTTCCTGCCTTGTTCTCCTCCGCATTTGTGTTTCTACCTTCTCTTTTTAACTCTCCAATTCTCCCGGATATCTCCTTTCTTTCGCGTCTTTTTTCATCCCGTTTCTGGATGAGACCTCTCCTCTGGGTATCAAACTCAAGCAATGAAGTTATATCAACATTCTCTCCCTTATTCTTTATTGCCTTTTTTACAAGTTCTATATTTTCTCTTACAAATGCAATTTCAAGCATATCTCCCCCTATGAAAAATGCAAGTATTATCAAAAAACTAACCACAGAGAACACAGAGATTTTGATTCATTAAAGATTTATGAAAGATCTTTGTCCCTCCCCTCTGTGACCTCTCACAAAGTTAACCTCTTTATTCCGTTTTTTGGTCTTTCTACATTGAAATTTATCAGTTAAAACAGGGATTTGAAGAGATTGAAAGAGATTTAT
>PEYP01000101.1 GCA_002774315.1 Candidatus Stahliibacteriota bacterium CG08_land_8_20_14_0_20_40_26 | reverse complement strand
TTCTGGGTTATGAGTATAATGAAGTGCTCGGAAAATACTTCTACGACTTTTTCCATCCTGATGAGCGTGAAGAATTAAAAAAGGCTGCATTTGAAGTCTTTAAAAAGAAAGAACCATTTAAGAACTTTCTAAATCGAAATATGCATAAGGACGGACGTACAATCATTCTTGAAACGAGTGGTATTCCAATGCTTGATGATAAGGGAAATTTACTTGGATACAGAGGCGTTGATAGGGACATTACAGAACGCAAGAAAATGGAAGAAGAAATCCTGAATGCCCAGAAACTTGAATCACTTGGTTTGCTTGCTGGAGGTATAGCGCACGATTTCAACAACATTCTAACAGCAATTCTGGGCAATATTTCCCTTGTAAAGATGTATGCAAAACCTAAAGAAGAGGTTTTTGAAATATTAACAGAGGCGGAAAAAGCATCTTTACGTGCAAAGGATTTAACCCGGCAATTACTTACCTTTTCCAGGGGTGGAGCGCCCATTAAGAAGACTACTTCTATTCTGGAATTACTGAAGGACACAGTGCTATTTGCCCTGACAGGTTCCAATGTCAAGTGTGAATTTTCTATTGACAAGGATCTATGGTTAGTAGATGTTGATGAAGGGCAGATCAGCCAGGTCATCGACAATTTGATTCTCAATGCTGTGCAGGCAATGCCAGAGGGAGGCACAGTAAAAGTTAAGGCGGAGAATATTATTGCAAGGAAAGAACAAGTTTTACCCTCACAAAAGGGTAAATATATAAAGATTTCCATCAAAGACCAAGGTGTTGGCATACCGAAAGAGCATCTTCCAAGGATATTTGACCCATATTTTACCACAAAACAGAAGGGGAGTGGTCTGGGGCTTGCTACCGCCTATTCCATAATCCAAAAGCATAATGGATATATTACTGTAGAATCTGAACTGGGGGTTGAAACGACTTTCTATATTTATCTGCCTATTTCTGAGAAACAGATCACAATTGGTAAGCGAGAAACGAAAGAACTGATTAAAGGGGAAGGGAAAATACTGTTGATGGATGACGAGGATGTTGTCATTAAAGTTGGCGGTAGGTTACTGAGGCATCTGGGATATAAGGCGGAGTTTGCCCAAGATGGCGCAGAGGCGATTGAACTGTATAAAAAGGCTAAAGAATCCGGGCAACCCTTTAACGCCGTGATACTGGATTTGGTTGTTCCGGGTGCTATGGGAGGTAAGGAAGCCGTTAAGAAACTTATAAAGGTTGATTCTGAGGTTAAAGCAATTGTTTCCAGTGGATATTCCAATGACCCTGTGATGGCTGAGTATGGAAAGTATGGCTTTAGTGGGGTCATTACAAAACCGTATAAAATAGAGGAACTTGGTCAGGTGTTATATAGGGTAATAAAGGGAACTATAAAGCACATAAAATAGTAATTAAATTTAGCCTTATCTCTAAACCTTCCTTTCTGTCTTTTTATATTCGCAGAATTCTACGAAGTGCTCGCGTAAGTGCAGGAGTCTTACCGTCTGTCTTCTCTGTTTGTACCGTGATTTTTTTAAAATTAGTTGCAAATTTTTCTTGATTGCATAGGAAGGTATAGAACACGAATATCACGAATTAACAAATTGCACGAATTTCTTTTAATTTTTTCTTTTCGAGATGTTTTTATATTGCCTATCTACCGACAAGTAGATTTGTGTGCATTCGATTAATTCGTGCAATTTGTGGTATTTTTTTCTTGACAAAACGCAAATTTTGTGATATAATATACCGCTGTAAAAATTACATAAAAGACATAAGACAAGAGACATAAGACTTAAGACAGAAAACCTAAGACAAAGAGATAAAAGATATTTCTCTTTCAATCTCTTATCTACCTGTCGGTAGACAGGATATCCCTGTTTAAAAAAATAAATTAACAGGGATTGCCCGCCTGCCGGCAGGCAGGGAAGAGAACTTAAGAGATAAAGAATTTGTAGGCACAAATTCAATTTGTGCTAATACCTGCCTATTGATAGGCAGAGCTGCGCAGTTTGAAACTATGTCTACAAAAATTATCTGCACGATTTGAAATCCTGACTGCCGTCAGGCAGGCGTGCCTACAAGATTCAGCTGTGTTGATTTGCGTTAATCTGCGGTTTAAAAACCTGTTGAAAAGAGAAGTTGACAGGGATTGGGAGAGAATAGTGGTTTGAATCAATGTAATCAGGTATAATGAACATTATACCAAGGAGGTAGTTATGAAGATACAGCCAATTGGGAGAAGAGTGCTCGTTGAGCGCCTAGAACCAGAAGAGATTAAAAAAGGAGGGATAATAATCCCTGATACAGCAAAAGAAAAGCCTCAGCAGGGTAAAGTAATTGCAGTTGCTAAACCGGGTAAGGATGAAGAACCGATACAGGTAAAGAAAGGAGATAAGATATTATTTGGCAAATATGCAGGCACAGAGATAGAGATGGATGGTAAGGAGTATCTTATGATGCAGGAGGACGATATTCTTGGTATAATAAAAGAATAATTATGAAGCCACAGATTACACAGATTTATTAAGTCCATAAAAATTCGTGCAATCCGTATCTGTGAGATCCCTGCCTGCGGCAGGCAGGAGTGGCTAAGAAGGAGGTGTAATTATGGCAGCGAAAGAGATAATTTATAGTGAGGAAGCGAGAGCAAAGATAAGGAATGGTGTTGAAAAATTGACAAATGCGGTCAAGGCGACATTGGGCCCGAAAGGAAGAAATGTAGGTCTGGAGAAGAAGTTTGGTGCTCCAACGGTTACAAAGGACGGTGTTACTGTTGCCAAGGAGATAGAACTTGAGGATCCATTTGAGAATATGGGAGCACAGATGGTGCGTGAGGTGGCTTCAAAGACATCCGATGTAGCCGGAGATGGAACCACAACCGCCACAGTGCTTGCTTGGGCAATGTATAAAGAGGGAATAAAGAATGTTGTTGCTGGAGCAAATCCAATGGCATTAAAGAGGGGTATAGAAAAGGCAGTAGTGAAGGTTGTAAAGGAACTGAAGGAAATATCTACCCCCGCATCTGGAAGGACCGAAATTGCTCAGGTCGGTAGGATCTCAGCAAACAACGATGAGGAGATAGGGAATATAATTGCAGATGCTATGGATAGAGCAGGTAAAGATGGTGTTATCACAGTTGAAGAAGGAAAAGGCGTTGGCTTTGAACTTGACCTCGTTGAGGGAATGCAATTTGATAGAGGTTATATATCTCCTTATTTTGTAACAAATCCCGAGAAGATGGAGGCAGTTCTTGAAGAACCATATATCCTTATACACGACAAGAAGATCTCAGCAATGAAGGATTTCTTGCCAGCATTAGAGAAGGTAGCGCAGTCGGGCAAACCACTACTTGTGATAGCAGAGGATTTAGAAGGAGAAGCACTTGCTACGCTGGTCGTCAACAAGATCAGAGGAACACTTCAGTGCTGTGCGGTGAAGGCACCGGGATACGGTGATAGGAGAAAGGAAATGCTGGAAGATATTGCAGTTCTTACAGGTGGAAAGGTCATCTCCGAAGAGAAGGGAATGAAACTTGAGGCAACAAGGCTGGAAGATCTTGGAAGGGCAAAAAAGATAAGAATTGACAAAGAGAATACAACAATAGTAGAAGGACTTGGTTCAAAGGCAGATATACAGGCGAGGATGTCGCAGATAAAGTTGCAAATAGAAGAGACAAAGTCCGATTATGATAAAGAAAAACTTCAGGAGAGGCTTGCTAGACTCGCTGGTGGTGTTGCTGTAATAAATGTCGGTGCGGCTACAGAGGTTGAGATGAAGGAGAAGAAGACAAGGGTTGAGGATGCACTTCACGCAACCAAAGCAGCAGTAGAGGAAGGCACTGTTCCTGGTGGAGGCGTAGCATATTTGAGATGTATTCCAAAATTTGAAGAGTTGGAATGTGAGGGTGACGAGGCGATAGGAGTGAATATTGTGAAACGTGCACTTGAGGAACCTGCAAGGCAGCTGATTGCAAACGCCGGGGAGGAGCCATCTGTAATCCTGGATAGAATAAAGAAAGACAAAAACAAGAACTTCGGATTTGATGTTGAGAAGTGCGAGTTCACTGATATGGTCAAGGGAGGAATTATAGATCCCACAAAGGTGACGAGGATTGCCCTGCAGAATGCAGCGTCCGTTGCTTCACTTCTCGTT
>PEYP01000099.1 GCA_002774315.1 Candidatus Stahliibacteriota bacterium CG08_land_8_20_14_0_20_40_26 | reverse complement strand
CTCCGTTACGACGAAAACCGTCTTCGTTTTCCGTGTCCGTTTTTCGAGTTCCCCCCTCCCTTTTCCCCCTTCCCCCTTCTCTCTTCTCTCTTCCCTCATCCCTCTTCCCTCCTCCCTTTTCCCTTTTCTTTTCTCAGTGCCTTCAAACTCTGTGGATGGCAAAATTCCATCCTTACTTTTCGCTCCCATAATCAAGTTTGCAGGTTGTTCTCTCCAGAGAAAATACAATGGAGCAATACCCATTCCACCAGCCACAAGGTATAATTCCCCCTTACGGTTATTTATTAAAGCTTCAAATGGATTACCAAGGGGGCCCATTACATCTATTTGATCTCCTTCTCCATATGTAGATAAGAGACTTGTACCTATTCCTTTTACATTATAAAGGATTGCAAACCTGTCTCCATCGGTATAGTGAACACTCATAGGGCGTCTTAAAAGGGGATAGTATCCATCACCGACTCTCAGGTTTACAAACTGCCCCGGCATAGCTTCCTTTGAAATTCTCTCTTTCTCAAGAAGCATCCTGAAGATGAGGGGAGTAATTCTCCTGTTTTCTATAATTCTTGCAGAAGCCATAATTATTTTTTTGACGCAGATTAACGCTGATATGCTAAAGTTATTGGGTTATTAAGTTATTGGGTCATTGCGTCTTAGCGTCGTTGCGTCAATAACCTAATTACTCAATTAGCAAATGGCCTAATTACCCGATCGCTTGATAGCTTGATTGCCTAATAGCCTAATTACCATCTTTATCTGCGTCAATCTGCGTCCGAGTTCCAACAATACGCTGTCCGTATTTCTCTATCATCTCTTCTATGTAGGCACTCTTTTTCTCTTCATTGTATTTGTAAACTGCCTTTCCCGCATTCTCAATACCCCCATGATAGAATCTGCTCCATAGGAAGAGTGTCACAAGTACACCATCAAGATAGCGATGGTCAATGAATGATTTAATAGAGAGTCCCCTAAAGAACTGTCTTCCAACCCTCGGTCCTACTTCCATAAGAGCAGGAAATTTTTAAAACATCTCTCTTCAGCTTGGACAACAATAACATCATGCACGGTGTTTATGAACCTCTATGAATTTTCTTATTGAACGGTCGTATGTGCGTTCAATCTCGTCTGAGAAGAAACATGCAGGTAGCTCTCCCATACTCCAATGGTAATCTATGCATTCACAGCACTTACCCTTCTTTAAACAGGGCTCGTATGTGCAGTTGCACCTTTGCTTATTTTTTTCTATGCTACATTCCATCACTCTTCACTCCTCTCTCTTCACTCCTCTCTCTTCACTCTTCTCTATACTTTCTATCTGCCTTCTTGCCGCAATTGCATAATCTGTATCCGGGTAATCTTTCTCTATGGTTCTGTACCCCTCAAGTGCACCCTTCTCATTTCCTTTTGTATTCTGTTCTATCCAGGCGATTGCATAGAGAGCCTTTGGGATATATTCACTCTCTGAAAATTCTTCCAGCACCGTCCTGTACTGTTTCAGTGCCTCATCTGGATTCTTAAATTCCAAAAGCCATATCTCCGCGAGCCTCATCCTTAAAGCCGCAAAGTCCTTAAGAGTATCAGGCAAAGATGTTGTATCTTCTGCAAAACCCACAAGGGTGTCATTTACAGTATCTGCCTGTAGAGTATCTGCCACAAGAGTGTTGGTATCAACATAAGTAGTATCAAATTGTAGTGTGTCTTTCGGTTCCAAAATTCCTTGTAGCATAAGTATTTCCTGTAATGCACTCGCCTTTTTTGTTGCTATTTTCCCAATCTCGGTATTCGGAGCACGTTTTGTGGCATCATTATATGCCTCCAATGCCTGTTGTAGATTTGCTTGTTTTTCATATATCATACCAATATAAAACACACTTTCCTGATCGTCAACATCCTGCAGACTGGTTATGGCATTTTCGTAATCCCCTTCGGATTCAAAACAGAATGCTATCTTCTTTTTTAATACTCTCTCTTCTTCTCCATTTTGTGGTTCCATAGAGTTGTATATCTTCTTCGCCTCTGCAACATCTCCCATCTTGAGATAGATGTCAGCTACCCTCAAAGTGAGGTCAAATTTTTTCTCCCCAATAGGAATAGCCGCCTTGTAATAATTAAGTGCAGCTACGTATCTTTCAAGTGAATCTGTTGCTTCACCAAGTATACGAAGTATATCTACCTTAAATTTTCCCTCTTTGAAAGAACTGAGGTACAACTCGCCTTGTTCTATTGCTTTCTCGTAATTACCAAAGGAAAAGTAGAAATGCGTAAGCCAGTAATCTACCTCCTCCTTTACTCTCTTATCCTTGCTTGCTCTTTTGAACCATCTCTTCGCTTCTACCTCATCATCTCTCTCCAAGGCTATCTTACCAAGCATAACCTCTGCCTCCGGGACGAATTCACTCTCAGGATAAAAGTTTAAGAGCTCCTTAAACTTGGTTTCTGCCTGACTTTTATCTCCTTTTATGTAAAAACACTTTCCAGAGAGTATAAGGGCATCGTCAACCCATCTGGAATCGGGATAGAAGGTAAGAATTTTGGCACATTTCTCTACACACTTATCAAGCAGAGTAACATTCAAAGATTTACCACTCGTCGCTCCCTTATAGCATTCCATAGCGTTATAGTATGTGTTATAACTGTTCATATGTGCACAGGAGGCAAGAAGGAGATAGATGCACAAAGGCACAAGGAAGATATGCTTTATTTTTGTGTAAATAAACATTTAATTTTTGATACCTGTAATTTTTGATACCTGCCTGCCGGTAGGCGGGTTTGATTTTTGATTTTTAATATTTTTTAATACGCCATTGCATATACGACAATATTTATTCCCGCTTTGAACGCCTTTTCCCGTATCTCTTCTGGGTCTTTGTGCACATCAGGATCTGCCCAACCATCGGATATATTGCTCTCGTATGTGTAGTAAACTATAAGTCTTCCATTATAAAATAGACCATAGCCCTTCGGTGGCTTGTTGTCATGTTCGTGTATCTTTGGGGGACCTGTAGAAAAATCATAGAAACAGTGATAGATTGGGTGTGAGAACGGTAGTTCCACAAGTTCCAATCCTTTAAAGACTTTCTCCATCTCTCTCCTGAATGCCTCATTCATACCATAATCATCATCTGCATAGAGAAATCCTCCCTTAAGAAGATATTCTCTGAGGCACTCAACTTCCACATCGGATAGCTGTATATCTCCATGCCCGGTGAGAAATACGAAAGGATAGGAGAATAAATCTGGGTTATCCAGTGTTATTATGCGCTGGTTCGGGTCAGCATTAATAGTAGTTCTTTTATTTATCTCTCTTGCCAGATTTGGAATGATGGATGGATCATTATACCAGTCACCACCTCTGTACTTGACCCTCGCTATAGTTATATCATAGGAGGAGAATACTGCACAAAGGAGTAAGAACCACATACAAAATCAATGTCTAATTTCTAATGCCAAATGTCTAACCAATACTTAATGTCAAAGTGCCTAATATCCAATTTTCCTTTTGCTTATCCTTCACCTTCTCCTGTGGGTTCTCGAAATATCGAAGGATTATCGGCATCAGGAGATGCCTCCCACAAATATTTACTCATTGGATATTGGGATTTGATTAGACATTAGAAATTGGTCATTAGTCATTCCATCGATACAATCCGTTGGCGATTATGTATTCCCTTACACTTTTGGGAATCAGGTATCTTATACTTTTACCATCTTTTATTCTATTTCTTATCATTGTTGAAGATATATCTATGTTTAATTCAAAGAATTGTGCTTTTCCCCTTAATATTTTATCTATTCTTTCCCTATCAAAACCTGGCCTTGTTACTATAATGAATTCTAACAGAGTAAGAAGGGTTTCGGGTTCTTTCCATTCCCTAAACTCCAGTGCCTGATCAGTTCCCATAATAAGATACAAAGAATCTCCAGGGTTTTTCGCTATAATTTCTCTAATGGTATCTACTGTGTATGAAATTTCCCTGCGCTTGATCTCCAAATCCAGTAATTGGAAATACGGGTTATCTTCTATTGCTATATGAAGCATCCTCATTCTGGCAGCAGGAGAAATCTCAGGTTGTTCTTTATGTGGAGGGATATATGTGGGAATGAATAATATCCTGTCGAGATAAAACTTCTCCCTTACAAGTTCAGCCCCGATCAGATGAGCGGTATGGGGAGGATTGAATGTCCCGCCGAAAATGCCGAGTTTCATAGGTAGTAAATCCTATCTTCCCATCTTTCCTTGAAGAAGCATCCACCCAAAACAACTCTCACATCTAAAATGAAATTCCTTGAACTCGCTACCGCATT
>PEYP01000160.1 GCA_002774315.1 Candidatus Stahliibacteriota bacterium CG08_land_8_20_14_0_20_40_26 | reverse complement strand
TTTTTAAACTTTGTGTCCTTTGTGAACTTTCTACCTGTCGGTAGACAGGTGTGGTAAATTGCGCCATCTCGGACAGGGATGAGCCCTGTCCCCACATGGGTGGTCACTGTGGCCAGATACTTTTTTCTTGACAACACGATATAATTGTGGTATAATATTCACACTTTTATCTGTGAATAAAACTTATTTTGAATTTGTAATAGAGGTCGTATACTCTTCCAATTGATAGAACCCTAGCCTTATATTTTAGTATATGGTTTTTACTATATTATTTATAATTTTAAGTCAGTCTCCAGACTCTATTATTGAGTACAACTGTACTCTAAAAAGTGGTAATACACTAAGTGAGATAGTAGGGAACAGTGGATTGAGCAGGCAGTCTTATATAAAGCTAATATCCCTTCTTGAGGATAGTTTAGATGTAAAAGGGTGTTACCCCGGTGATGAGATAAAAATTAAGAGAGTCGGTGGAAGGTTTATTGGGTTCGAGTTTTATGGGAAAAATGGAGTTTATAGAATAGATAGCTTGTATAATTTCAAAAGAGAGACAGAGAAACTTGTTCTTTCACTTATCAAAGGTAGTATAAATGGTGGCTGTTTATGGGATGCAGTGATATTAAATGGCGGTTCTCCAAATCTTGTATACCGATTCGCGGATGAGATATTAGCATGGGATATAGATTTTAATACAGAGACACAGATTGGAGATGAGTTTGTAATAATTGCATATAAAAAGTATGCAGGAGAAAAATTGCTCTCTTATGGAGATATCCTGTATGTGTACTATAAAACAGGGAAGAAGGAATGGCAGGCATTTTACTATACACCGAAGGGCAAGAAATCTGACTATTACAACTCAAGGGGCAAATCCCTCCAAAGGGTATTTTTGCGAGCGCCATTATCTTACAAAAGAATAAGTTCAAAATTTAGCAAGTCCAGATTTCATCCAATCTTGCGTATCAGAAGACCCCACTATGGAGTGGATTACGCTGCCCCGACAGGCACACCCGTAAGAACTATTGGTGATGGCAGAGTAATTTTCAAGGGATGGAATGGTGGGTACGGAAATCAGGTGATTATCCAGCACGGTTCGCAGTTTAAGACTTACTATGGACATCTTTCAAGGTTTGCAAAAGGTATTAAAAAAGGGCGTTATGTAAAACAGGGGGAGGTAGTCGGGTATGTTGGTTCAACAGGGCTTTCTACTGGCCCTCACCTTGATTTCAGGATTAAAAAGGGTGAAAAATGGATAGACCCTTTGAGTCTTGATCCTCCATCTAGAAGGGACCCTATTTCAAAGGCAGAAATGAAGAATTTCGAAGAATATAAAAAACAGATTTTATCTCTCCAAACGCATCTTGAGGCATCCCAAAATCTCTCCATAATGATGGATATAAGAAGTGCCTTTATCACATCAGAGATAAAGTAATCTTAAACTGCTGTTTTCTTGGCTAACCTTGATTTCTTCCGTGCCGCTGTATTTTTGTGAATGACTCCTCTCTTTGCCGCTCTATCTATTATAGAATATGCCTTTGATGATGCAGTTACCTTTTCATCAGGAGCAGCAGAAAGTGCAGTACTTATCTCCTTTTTTATGTGCCTCTTATAACGCCTGTTTCTAATTTTCTTTACTCTGTCCTGTCTGATTCTCTTTTTTACTGAATGACTGTGCGCCATAATCCCTCCATAATAAGTCTATAATATTGTCAAAAATCTAACCACACCTGCCTACCGCAGGCAGGGAGAACAATAAATTAGTGAATTAAGTTAATTCAGTTGATTAAGTTAATTCGATCGCCTACACCTTAATCACTCAATTAACTCAATCTCTTAATCACTTTTCATCTGTGACCTCCCTGCCTGACGGCAGGCAGGTGTGGTTTATTTCATCTTGTTCTTCGTAGAACCAACAAGTCTTTTACTTTGAAAGCAGGCATATTATAACACAAAGTTCCTTATATGTCAAGAAAAATTTTACTGTAAGGATAAAAAATATTGGTTATCAGTAGGGGCGAATTGCAATTCGCCCCTACAATAATATCGAAAAATAACTTGACTTTTTGTAAAATATGTGGTAGAATATAACGCTGATATCGTGTTATTATCTTTCAAGTGGTTTAAAACAAATTTAAGCAGGAGGTATTATGGGTAAAATCAGAGTAGGCATTATAGGTGTGGGCAACTGTGCCTCTTCACTTGTCCAAGGGGTTCATTTTTATAAGGATATAAAGGATGGACAATCCATCCCCGGCATAATGCATACAAACTTTGGAGGTTATAGGGTAGGTGATATAGAATTCTCCTGCGCAATTGATATAGATATAAATAAGGTGGGGAAAGACCTTGCAGAGGCAATTTTTACAAAACCAAATAATACATACAAATTCTGTGAAGTTCCCAAGCTTAATGTGCCGGTCTTGAGAGGAATGACACACGATGGAATTGGTAAGTACCTTGCCCCCATTATAAAAAAGGCCCCGGGCTCTACGGTTGATATAATTAGGGTTTTGAAAGAGACAAAAACCGATATGTGTATCAACTATTTACCCGTTGGTAGTGAGGAAGCAACAAAATGGTATATAGAGCAGATTCTACAGGCAGGTGTGGGCTTTATAAATTGTATACCCGTGTTTGTAGCTTCTCAGAAGTACTGGAATGAGAAATTCAAGAAGGCTGGACTACCTCTTATAGGCGACGACATTAAATCACAGGTGGGTTCTACGATAGTTCACCGAGTTCTTACAAATGTATTCAAAGACAGAGGAGTTAGGGTTGAACGCACATATCAGTTGAATGTAGGAGGAAATACGGACTTTCTCAATATGCTTGAACGAGAGAGACTTGAATCCAAAAAGATTTCCAAGACACAGGCAGTAACATCGCAGTTGCCATATAAACTTTCAGAAGAAAATATTCATGTTGGCCCCTCCGATTATGTTCCCTGGCTGAAGGATCGAAAATTTGCATTTATACGACTTGAGGGAACCACATTTGGTAATGTTCCTCTTTTAGCAGAGATTAAGCTTGAAGTATGGGACTCTCCAAATTCCGCAGGGGTTGTTATAGATGCGATAAGGGCACTCAAGATCGCTATGGACGCAGGGCTCTCTGGAAGTATAATAGAACCTTCCTCATACTTTATGAAGTCTCCTCCCATACAATATACAGACGATATAGCAAGAAACAAGGTAGAAGAATTCATTAAGAAGTATGCGAAAGCGGGCTCTACTCATAAGTCCGTTAGCTAACGGAAAGGCTTAATTTATGCCAGGATTTCTTATTACATTTGAAGGTATAGAAGGATGCGGCAAGAGTGTGCAAGCAAAGCTGTTGTATGAGCACCTGCAGAGTAAAGGTATTTCCTCAGTCCTGACGCGGGAACCAGGTGGGTCGGATATATCGGAAAGAATAAGGGAAATACTTCTTGATCGTAGACATCTTGACATGGTTCCTTATACGGAATTGTTTCTTTATCTCGCCTCGCGGGCTCAACACACTCAGGAAGTTATAAAACCTGCCCTTGCCCAGGGGAAGACTGTCATCTGTGATAGATATATAGATGCCTCTCTGGCGTATCAGGGAGAGGGAAGAAGTATATCCAGGGCCCTGGTAAACCAGCTCAATAAAACTGCTACGGGTGGGTTGATGCCCAATTTGACCTTCCTGTTAGATATTGAACCTGAGATTGCTTTAAAGAGAATAGAGAGAGGAGACAGACTTGAGATAGAAAGCATGGAGTTCCATAATCGTGTCAGAAGTGGGTATCTTAAACTTTACAGAGAGAATTCAGATAGGATTGTACTTTTGGATGGCACGAAAAGCATAAAACAGATACACAATGAGATAAAGGATATATTTGAGGCAAGAATGATGAAATTGGAATAGATATTGTTTATTTTTTTTGCTTTCCTACCTATGTATCTTGAATCTATCACTATCTCCGGGTTTAAATCTTTCCCTCATAGAACTACCATTAATCTCCATCCAGGAATAAATTGTATTGTTGGACCAAATGGATGTGGTAAGTCTAACATTATAGATGCAATTAGATGGACACTGGGTGAAACTAAAACTTCTCTTCTGCGTGTAAAAAGTATGGATGAGTTGATATTTCACGGAACAGAAAGGAGACCTCAGAAAGGAATAGCAGAAGTATCCCTGAAATTCTTTAACAACGGTGTGATACCTATACCATCAAGTGAGGTTGTTATCGCTAAAAGATTACACAGGTCAGGGGAGAATGAATGCATGATAAATGCTAAGAAAGTCCTTCAGAGGGATATTATAGACCTATTTGAGTCAGCAAATCCTCAGGGTTATTTCCTTCTCTCAAGAGAGGAGGTTAATTCCATCCTTTCGGGAGATCCATCGCATAGGAGGAGAACAGTAGAAGAGATTGCCGGTATAGCAACATATAGAAACCATAAACTTAATACACTTGCAAGGCTCCAGCGTATAAAAATGGATATAGAGAAATTGGAGAATTTGATAAGTGAGATATCTGCGAGAGAGGTAAAATTGCGAAGCGAGGCCAGGAAGGCAGCAAGATACGAGAATCTAATGTCAGAGACAGGTTATCTGCGATGGCTACTGATAGAAAACAAAAAAAAACAGGTTGAAGAAAACTCAAGGACTATCTCTTCCATGATTCTTGAGGAGAAAAATATCACAGCCAGAATCAAAGAGATAGAAAAATCCATTATCTCTATTATGGGCGAAAGGAAAGATGGCGAAAAAAAAGGGAGAGAAATAAGAGACAGGATGGTTGTGTTGGAAAAACAGGAATCGTCATTGAGAGAAAGGAAAGGGAATCTTAAAGAGAGATTAGATGAGATTGTAAAGGAGAAAGAGAGGATAACGAAAGAGTTAATAGAAGTCGGCAAGGTGAAGAGTAATATAGAGGATAAATATAAGAAGACTTTATCTTGTATTGAGACCCAAAAGAACGAGTTAAATTTACTACCGGAGTTAGACAGGTCGCTGCATGAGAGAAGAGAAAAAATTGTAGAAGAAATTAAAGTCCTACAGAAAGATGAGGCATCCGTAAAGGAAAATCTTATAGCCACAAGAACGATAATTGAAAGTAATAAGACGAGAAAAGAAGCTGTACTTAAGGAACTTAAAAAGGCAAAGGGAAAAAAGAAAGAGACCGAGAGGGAACTTGAAGAAGCAACAGGATCATATGAAGATCTAAGGCTCCCTTCAGAGGATATAGATAATTTAAGAGACACTCTGCGGATCTTTGAGGAGAAAAGGGCGAGATTATTGACTTATATGAAAGATGCGATTTCTGATGAAGGTTTTGTAAAATTAGGCAGTGTAATTAGTCCCAGAGAGGGAAAAGAGAGAATCGTGTATGGGGCATTGGGATCACTACTCTCTTGTATACTGGTAGACAAACTTGAAGATATCTATTTTTGGAGTGGCACAAGAAGAAAGTTTATAGCCCCTGAGCTTTTATCTGAGATAGACCCAGACCCAGATTATGAGAATCTCTCATCATTTGTTAAAGTGAAAAGTGGATATGAAGATATAGCGCCAATCCTGCGCAGGTTCGCCGTGGCTTCGGATATTAAATCTGCAATTGCTCTTCGCAAGAAGGGCGTGATCTACCCAATCATTACACAAAATGGAGAATTATTAACACATCTTGGTATTTTAGAGGTTGGAGAACCTGGGATTAAACTCGGAAAAAGTAAATTAGAAAGGGAGTTGGCTGATGTTGAAAGAGAAATAGAAGAAAAACGGAATACATTAAACAAAAGACAAAATGAAAGAATAGATTATGAGAGAAACAGGGCGTTGTTGAACATCAGAATAACAAATCTCAGGAAGGCATTAGATGAAATGAATAGAACTATAGGAGATTTGAAAAGGGAACTGAAGAAGGATATTAAACTTGATACAGAATCGTCAGAGAAGACGCTTCTGCGTCTAAAAGGACTCATTAAGAAGAAAGAAGAAGAGAGAAAAGAACTGGAAGATGAAATTAGTAACACTGATAGGATGTTCGAGGAGAGGAGAAAAAAAGAAGTAGAAGTTTCTGCCCTTAAAAATGAATTAAGGTTTCTAAAAAGAGAAAGAGAGAGAGTTGATAAAAACCTCTATGAGATGAGGCAAAACCTTTCTGCCGTGATAGAAAAAGAAAGAGATATAAGACAAAATCTGAACGAGATAGGGATCTCATATAAAAAAATCACAGAAGAACTTGGAAATTTGAAAAAAGAGATAAAGGAGGATTCCGATAGAGTAGTTCCTGGTGGCATTACTGATCTTTTTGAGCTTGAGAGAGAAATTGAAAGAGCAAGACATTTACTGGATTCCTTACGGGAAAAGCGTCACTCCCTTGAGATTGAGATTGCAAAACTTGAAACCCGGACTGCCGAACTGGAAAGCAAAGGGGTGAAAAGACCTAATGAGCCTTATCATGTTGATAATATAGAAGAGAGACTGAAAGATTATGAAAGGAAAATACAGTCCATGCAGATAGTAAATCCCCTTGCTATGAAAGAACATACGGAGATAAAAGAGAGACTGAAATTTCTTGAAGATGAAAGGGATGATATACTGCGGACGAAGAAGATCATAGAGGAAACTATAAAACTATTGGATGGACAGGCTCGTACTCAGGTAAAAGACGCTATAGTGAAGATAAACAAGAATTTTAATGATACATTTCAAACTTTATTTCAGGGTGGTGAGGCAAAACTTGTTCTCGGCACCGGGGATCCTCTCGAGGCCAACATTGATATAGTAGTGTCACCCGGGGGCAAAAAACTCAGAAGGGTTGAGCAATTGTCAACAGGCGAGAAGACACTGTCTGTTATTGCTTTGTTTTTTGGTGTATACAAACTCAGACCAACGCCTTTTATGATACTTGACGAGGTTGATGCTCCATTAGATGATGCGAACCTGTTAAGATTTCTCTCTTTGATAAAGAAGAGAGCAGAAAACGGTCAATTTATCCTCATCAGTCATAACAAGCAAACCATGGAATCTGCCAACTACCTTTACGGCATAACAATGGAAGAACCTGGGGTGTCAAAGATAATATCTGTGAGATTAAAGGAATGAAGGGAGATATTTGCTTTTGAAAAAATATTATGAAGATACTCAAATCTGAAGATATAAAAAGGATTCTCTCTCTCGCAAGATGGACATTAAGGGAGAATGAAGAATATTTGAACAGTTTGAATGTGTTTCCTGTCCCTGATGGAGATACCGGCACAAATATGTACCTCACCGTAAACAGTGGGTGGTATGCCGTTGAGGCAGACACGGATGGAACTCTAAAGAATGTACTCCGGGTGTTTTCAAGGGAGGCAGTTATGGGAGCAAGAGGGAATTCAGGGATAATTCTCGCCCAATTTTTTGCCGGCGTGAAGGATATAACTGACACAGAAGAGTACATACCGCTGTCCCTCATACCTTCCCTACTGGACCACGCAACGAAAGAGGCAATATACTCAATAGGGAATCCTGTTAGAGGCACCATACTCACTGTTATGGAAGAAGTAAGAGATGCAGTTAAGAGCCGTAGTTTTAAAACTATGGAAGAATTAGCGAAATTCATGGTAAGGATTGGCTATAGCGCCCTTAAAAAAACACCAGATTTATTACCGATACTCAAAGAAGCAGGAGTAGTTGATGCTGGAGCACAGGGATTTTGTTTTATTCTTGATGCCTTTAATGCCTATCTAACAGATAAAAAACCAAAAATAATAGATATGGTGGAGGTAGATAAAAGAGGCGAGGTTTGGCATACAAGGTCTTTTAACAGATTTTGCGTAAACATAGCTATAGATACGTGTTCTTCCAAGATAAAAGAAAAACTTAAAAACCTGGGAGATAGTCTTATTGTAGGACATGAGGAAAATCTTGTAAAGGTGCATATTCATACCAATAATCCTCCTCTGATTGTTGATACTTGCAAAAAAGAAGGCAATATTATAAGGGTCCAGATAAACGACACAGAAAAAGAGCAGAAACTCTTTCTTGGTGAAGAAAAAGAAGGGTTATCAGTTATTGCTTACAGCAATGGCGATGGACTAAAGGATATAATGATGAGTATGGGGGCGTCACTGGTATTGTCAGGAGAACAAAATCCTAGCACCGGTGAAATTGTGAGTGCTGTAGAAAGAATAGGAAAAAAGGCAATAATTCTCCCGAATCACTCAAATGTTATACCAGCTGCGATGAAAGCAAAAGAACTTGCCAACATTCAGTGTGGGGTTATAGAAACAAAATCAGTCCCGGAAGGTATTTCGGCATTACTTGCATTCAGGGAAGACGGAGATCTGGAGGAAGTGATGAGGGATATGGAAAGTGCGAGTGTGAATGTGCTATCCGGTGAGATAAAATGGGCAGTAAGGAATGCGAAGATTGGTGGAAAGATAATAAAGAAAGGAGATACCCTCTGTTTGAAGAATAAGAAACTCATCTCTGTATCACCAGACCCTGATTCCTGTCTTATAGAGTCGATATACAACCTAATTCAGGGACACAGTCTTATCACAATATATTATGGCAAATCTCTGGAAGACAAAAATCACGACTCCCTGTTGAACCAAATAAAGAAAAGGTTCCCCTCGCTTGATATTCAAATGTATTACGGAGGGATGACAAATGCATACTATCTGTTTTCTCTTGAGTAAATTATAAGCAACCCCAAAACTTTCCTTTTACAAAAGACCCTGATTCTGTCGCTGTAGCGCATTTGCAATTACAAGTTTTTGTATCTCATTTGTTCCTTCATATATCTGTGTAATTTTTGCATCCCGCATATACTTTTCTACTGGATATTCCTTCATATAACCATAACCCCCGAATACCTGAACCGCCTGGGTTGTTACCTCCATAGCAACATCTGATGCAAATAGCTTTGCCATTGATGAATATTTTGATATGTCCTTTGTCCCTCTATCTATAGCCCTTGCAACCTGGTACACAAGTGTCCTTGCTGCCTCGATTTTTGTTGCAAGTTCCGCTAAAAGAAAACCTATCCCTTGAAAATTTATTATTGACTTACCAAATTGCCTTCTTGTCTTTGCATAGTTTACTGCCTCGTCAAGTGCTCCCTGAGCAATCCCAACTGCCTGCGCTCCGACACCAGGTCTCGTACGGTCGAATATCCTCATTGCAATCAGAAATCCTGTTCCTTCTTTTATGAGCAGGTTTTCTCTGGGTACCCTTACATCTTGAAATATTAGTTCTCTTGTTACAGATGCCCTTATACCAAGTTTATTCTCTTTCTTGCCAAACGAGAATCCGGGCGTATCTTTCTCTACGATAATTGCAGAAAGCCCCCTCGTTCCTTTATCTGCTTGTGTTGAAGCAATTACCACATAGATATCTGCCTCTCCTCCGTTCGTTATCCATTGTTTTGTCCCGTTAATGATGTAGAAATCTCCATCCTTTATTGCTTTTGTCTTAATATTCCCGGCATCAGAACCAGCATCCGCTTCTGTCAGGGCGAAAGCACAAAGCCTTTCTCCTGATGCAATGAGTGGAAGGTATTTTTTCTTTTGCTTATCATTACCGAAGAGGGTTATAGGCATTGAGCCAAGGGTATTTGCTGCATATGTTACGGCAACACCTGCACATACCTTCGATATTTCTTCAATAGCAAGGCAGAATGAAAGATTTGTCAACCCAAGTCCTTCATATTCAGCGGGTATTAATATCCTGAATAGGTCTGCTTTTGCGAATTCTTTTAGTATCTCTGACGGAAATTCACCTTTTTCATCGAGTTCTGCTCTTACCGGTAATATCATTTTTTGAGAAATACCTCTTGCAGTATCTCTCACCATTAACTCCTCTTCACTCAAAAAGTAGTCCATTCACACCTCCTTATTAGCCCCAGATTGCACAAATGAAATCAGTAGATTTTTATTTCGTCTTTTTCGGGTTTCTGTGCTATTTTCTTGACTTTTTGTGCTACGCAATTACTTTAGCATTAGCAAGCTAATGCACTTCACTTATTTATCAATCAGATTCAACTCTTTTCGTGGTTACATCTTTGCATAAGGTAGAAAGAGACGTTCATATTCATCCTGGGCAAACCTATCAGTCATTCCTGCAATGTAATCACAAACAATCTCCTCGGGTGAGGATTCTTCAACTCTCGCTTGATAGTCAGATGGAAGTTGTCGTATATCCTCAAGATATCTTCTGAATAAGTCGGTAATATATTTTTTTGCCTTAAGCTGCATCTTCAATACCTTATAGTGAGAGTAAAGATTTTCGTAGAGAAACTTCTTTAGTTCTTTCTGTTTATCAAGCATATCTTGAGAAAAACCAACTATAAGTGGACAGGAGCGCACATTCTTTATAGATTTTATTCCAAGTTCAAGTATCTTTTTTTCTGTCTCTTTTACAACATCAGTTACCTGCAATGCAATAAGTCTTCGTATGCTTCTTGCAATTACCTTTTCCCCAGAGAGGCGTTCGGTTTTCACAGTATTGTATATATCTTTGAAGAGAGGGACATACTCAAGTTGTTCTGTTGTCAGATATTCGGATTTTATACCATCATCGAAATCGTGGGAGTTGTATGCAATTTCATCAGCAACATTTATTACCTGTGCCTCCAGAGTGGGAGAGAGATATGGTTCAAATTCCGTAAGATCCTCTATATGAGGAATATCATAAATAGTCCTATGTTTTACGATTCCCTCTCTTGTTTCAAATGTAAGATTCAGACCATGGAAATCAGGATATCTATCCTCCAGAAAATCCACCACTTTCAACCCCTGGCGGTTGTGTTCGAATCCTCCTTTATCTTTCATGAGATTGGTAAGTGCCTCTTCACCTGCATGTCCAAAGGGGGTGTGGCCTATATCATGTGCAAGTGCTATTGCCTCTGTTAGGTCTTCGTTTAACTTTAGTGCTCTTGCAATTGTTCTTGCTATCTGAGATACCTCTATAGTATGGGTGAGTCTTGTCCTGTAGTAATCTCCTTCATGGTTAACAAACACCTGTGTTTTATATTCAAGCCGTCGGAATGCGGTTGAGTGAATTATTCTATCTCTGTCTCTCTGATAACAGGTTCTATACTCTTTTTCCTTTTCCTTGTATCTTCTTCCTCTTGATAATCTACTCTTCATCGCATATGGAGCAAGAAATTCTTCCTCCATAGATTCATATTCTTCTCTTCTCCTCACAATAAGTCTCCAATCTGCCTTGTCATTAGCAGAAATTTTTTGGGTAAATTTACTGTGAATTTGACATTGTTTGAGATTTGTAACTTAGAATTTGAAATTTTTCGCTATTTGTGGTTTTTAACCCAATCAACTGCGTTTTTTATGATCCTCATTCCGTAGGGAATACCGTTTTTCCATATCCTTGGATACTGGTCAGGTAAACAGAATCTTTCTGGATGCGGCATCAGACCAAATATCCTTCCAGTATCATCACATATACCAGCAATTGCATCTATACTTCCATTTGGATTATATGGATATTCCATCGTAGGTTTATCTTGCCCGTCTATATATGCGAGAACCTTGTTAACACTGCTATCTTTCACGACAACTCTTCCCTCCCTATGGGCGACTGGTAGCTCTATAATGTCTAACCCTTTTGTAAAAATGCACCTTGAATCTATAGTCTTCAGCCTTACCCATCTGTCCTCAAATCTGCCATTTGCGTTTTCTGTGAGTGTTATGCGTTGGCCCAAAAGTCCTGATTTTACCAGCACTTGAAAGCCGTTACATATCCCGAGAACAAGGGTATTTCGTTCCAAAAAGTCAAATACGGTCTCTCTGATAAATTCTTTTATATATACTGATAGTATCTTTCCACTTGATATAGAGTCTCCGTAAGAGAAACCGCCAGGAAGAACAAGTATGTCATAAAAGAGCAATCTTGTAGGTTGCTCCTCAAGTTTCTTTATAGAGATTTCATTAACACTTGCACCGCAGATTTGGAATGCGATTTTCGTTTCAAGGTCGCAATTTATGCCGGGGGCATACAATATAAGAACTCTGGCCATAGCTTATTCTGGTATAATGTTCATTATGCCGGACATCCTTCTCGTTATTAGATGTTTTTCCCCATAAGTTTGAGCATTCTTTTAACTGCCTCCTCAAGACCCGTAAAAACTGCCCGTGATATTATACTATGTCCGATGTTGAGCTCTACAATGTATGGAACAGACAGAATTCCCTTAAGGTTATGATATCCTAGACTGTGACCCGCATGGACCTCAAGTCCCACCTCATATGCAGCGATTGATGCCCTCTTCAATTTCTCTATTTCTCTTCCGTTATCTAACGGATTATCTGATGCTTCGCAATAAGCCTTTGTATTCAACTCAATCGCATCTGCTCCAAGTTGTTTCGCAGTTTCCATAATTGATTCATTTGGTTCAATAAAGAGTGTAACTTGGATACCCGCATCTTTTAGAACACCAATTGTTTTTTTTATTTCTTCTCTATGTGTGAGTATGTCAAGTCCGCCCTCTGTAGTCTGCTCTCCTTCCCTTTCGGGAACAAGACAGGCATGATTGGGTTTTACGCCACATACAAAGCTGACTATGTCGGGGTCTGTGCACAATTCAATATTCAGAGATGTCTTTGTAATCTCCCGTATGAGTCTTACATCCCTTTCAGTTATGTGTCTTCTATCAATTCTAATATGACAGGTTATTCCATCCGCTCCTGCGAGTTCCACAATAGGAACCGCGTCAACAGGGTCAGGGTAAGGAGTGCCTCTTTGTGACCTGAGTGTAGCTATATGGTCTATGTTTACTCCAAGCCTCATAGTGGAAGTATTATAACACGAATTTATATCTTTGTCAAGAAAAAAAAGGAAGGATTTAACAGGGATTGCCTGCAGGTAGGTAAGCGCAGTAAAAATAAAGTATAGTGTCAAATGTTTGATAATTTCTCAAAAAAAAGTTGACAAATCAGAAAAAATCTGGTATAATAGACTAATTGAATTTATCTGGGATTATGAACTAATAAACCATTCACCCTGTTAGATAATTTCATATCTAACGGGGCAGGGATTACACCTACCTACCGTCAGGCAGGCAAGATTAGCACAAGAGTAAAAAGTTGGTTCGTTTGTTGGTTTGTTAGAGTCTAATAAACTATCTAACAGACTAATTTCTTATATAATCTGTGTGCATCTCTACCTGTCGGTAGACAGGTGTGATCATCTGTGGTTACCTCATCTTTTGAAATTATCTCTAACCGGGGAGAGTTATGCGAACAAAGAAGGATGTATTGAAAGAGACAGAAGAAAGAGGAATAAAATTTATAGACCTCTGGTTTTCAGATGTATTGGGATGCATCAAAAATATATCAATTCCGAAGAAAATGCTTTCAAAGGCTATCTCGGAAGGAGTCTGGTTTGATGGTTCATCTATAGAGGGATTTGGTAGAATCTGCGAAAGTGATATGTATCTTATGCCAGATATTGATACATTTGTCCCTTTTGGGGATGAAGAACCGAAATCAGCGAGAATAATATGTGATGTGTATTCACCAGACCATTCTCTATTCCCTGATGACCCAAGATATGTTCTTAAAAGAGCACTGGAAATCGCGTTGGAAAAAGGATATCAATATAATGTTGGAGCTGAACTGGAGTTCTATCTATTTTTGAGAGACGAGGGTATGGCTCCCTTATTTTATGACAGGGTAGGATATTTCGATCTGGAAGGCGATCTTGCCTTGAAAATGAGAAAAGAAATTACACAGGACCTTGAAGCCATTGGAATTGGTGTTGAAGCTGGACATCACGAGGTAGGAACAGGTCAACACGAGATAGATCTTAAATTCACAGATGCACTCAGAATGGCTGACAGTATAATAACAGCAAAAGCAGTGATAAAGCGTGTCGCGGAGAAATACGAAGCACTTGCAACATTTATGCCAAAACCTGTTTTTGGTAAACCCGGTAACGGAATGCATCTTCATCAGAGTATCTCTGTAAACGGTGAAAATGCATTTGCAGATAGTAATGACAAATATGGATTGTCCGAACTTGCCTATAATTTTCTCGGGGGGCAGCTTACACATGCCAGAGAGATGTGTGTACTTCTTGCCCCGACTGTCAATTCTTACAAGAGACTTGTTTCAGGTTTTGAAGCACCCGTGTATGTATGCTGGGGACAGATGAACCGCTCTGCTCTTGTAAGAGTGCCAAGAATGAGCAAGGGAAAGTTAGATTCAGCGAGACTCGAAATGAGATGTTCTGACCCTACTGCAAATACCTATCTTGCATTTGCATCTCTTCTCATGGCAGGATTAGATGGTGTAGATAGAAAACTGACTCCTCCACCGCCACGTGAGGATAATCTTTTTGAATTAGATAGTAAGTCCTTAAGCAGGATATCAACTTTACCGAGATCCTTATTTGAGGCACTGGAAGAACTTGCGAATTCAGAAATTGTAAAGAAGACGCTGGGGGAGGGGCTTACAAAAAAGTATTACAGCATAAAGAAAGGGGAGTGGGATGAATACTCCAGTCAGGTTTCAAACTGGGAGGTTGAGAAGTATACAAGTATATACTGAGACTTAAGGAATATATTATATTACTATACTCCTATGGCTTTTATATTAGCGTGTTTCCTTGTGTCTGCGCCGTTAGATTCTTTATATGAGATTGACAGACAGGATAGATGGCTATCAGAAGATAAATTTGAACATATATTTTTCTCCTCGTTCCTTTTGGGTTCATCGTACTGTCTATATCGCAGTGAATTGGATAAATCCGACGCAAGCGCAAGACAAGTTGGAATTGGAATTGCCCTATCTATAGGGATATCAAAAGAGTTATACGACCTTGCAGATAGAGGAAATCCAAGTTTCAAAGATATTCTTGCAGATATCGTTGGTATTGTGATCGGGATTTTGGTTTTTACATAGCATGAAATTGGCAATAATATTACTTGTTATTATTTGTCTTTTATTTCTGTTTCTTTTATTTGGTAACAGGATTACGATAAATCTATTCAAACAAGGGACACAAAATCTTTCAAATACACTCCTTGTCAACGCATCCCCCGAAGATAGTTCAAGGATTATACTTTTACAGGACGAATTGGTAGCTGCCTTTAAGAAAGGAATGCTTAGGCAAGATAAGTTAAAGAGTCTTACCGCAATAGTTGATACTGCAATGATTGATAGTATAATTTCCAATGAGGAGAGAGAGAGTATCCTTCAATTTATTGAGTCACTTGTTATGAAAGAAACCACAGAGGTCACAGAGGGAAGAATGGGGAAGAGAGATGAGAGAGAAGGGGTAGAGCATTCCTCACCCTTCGCTTTTCCCTCTTCGCTTGTCGCAAACTGCTCTCTGTGGTTAAGGTTTTCATAATACCGTTACGGGGTACTGTCAAAAATAATATGAAAGAATATGAAAGATAAATAATGGGAGAATCTATAAAATTTGTGGGTAAGAATTGTTCTTTGACAAGTTATAAAGTTATTCTTTGGAGACTTTCCTGTCTACCGACAGGTAGAGAGGTTTTCCCTTTCTACCTGTCGGTAGACAGGTAAGGTGGTATAGTTGTTTTGCTCTTTTATTGTTGGCTCATTTCATTTAGCAATGGATAGTTGAGGGTAAGGGTTTGTTAATTGATTTTTGAGAGTTAGGTTCTTTTGGGATTAAGAGGCAAGAGCAATACCCATCTGAAGCACTTTAGCCCATTTACCCTGGATAGTAGGGATACCCTGAAGTTCTCGTAAAGGAATGGGCATAGTATAATTGAGTGAGGAATGAGGTCTAAGAAAGTTATAGTGAGTGACGAAAAGCGTAGTTAAAGCCACTGCTCCGTTTTTGGAGTTGAAGCCACAGGCAGCTCTAATGTGGTATCTGTAGGTACGATTGAGTCTTTCCACAAGTTGTTTCAGGGGACGAAATTCTTCGGATTCTGAATCCAGATTTTGCAGACCAATAACCTTTTTATGCGTAAGACTGGGAGAGTGAGTTTGATTCCTGTCTACCGACAGGTAGAGAGGAAGTGGATACCTGCTGGATATGAGGGATTACCATCGGTCACCAGAATAATTTTCTGATTGGGTTTAGAGGTGCGTATTGCCTCACTCATGGCTGCTGTAGCTGGTAAGGTGCCTCTATTATTGTCTGTATGGTATGCAGTAATCTTACGGTTTTTTTCGGAGATAACGAAAAAGACATAGGCATTTTTACCTGATATTTTGATATATGCCTCATCTCCTGCTTGTCTATCGTCTACTTCTCCCTTATGGGTTAAGTTAAACTGGTGAGCGTAGTAAGCGGATGTCTGGGCGTAATTCCTGTCTACCGACAGGTAGAGAGGACAGTTTGGTAAGAGAGGTTAAGAGAGAAGACATTGCGTAGGATGAAGGCGGTTTTGCGAGCAGATAGCCCCATAGAGATGTAGAAGGTAAGAGTAAGGCAGAGGGTATTGAGAGAGTTGTGGATGTTAGAAAGTTCATAACAATCCCTTTTTTTGGGTTTGGAGTGTTGTAGTTGTTCATTTGTGAAGTGATACTCTCTGAACTGGTATCTGAATTTAAATTGAGAGGATTTGGTTCTGCGGAGAAGTCTTTCGGCAAGGTTAAGTTTAGCCTTATTAGAGAGATAGCAGGGGCATTTGTCGTAGTCGCATTTGTAGATTGTTACATCTTTGCGTTCTTTCCATAGATAGAGTGGATGGTTGCAATGGGGACATAGGTATTTAGTTTTCCGGTGATTGCGAGGATGGGTTTGTGATAGAGAGGAACAGATTTTGCATTTGACCTG
>PEYP01000044.1 GCA_002774315.1 Candidatus Stahliibacteriota bacterium CG08_land_8_20_14_0_20_40_26 | reverse complement strand
CAGGGATGATAACTATGAAAGGAGCTCCGAGATTGAAGTCTCTTTACGATATGGCACCGAAGCCATTGGCAGTTGTAGCGGTGGGGGGATGCGCGTGTTCAAAAGGAATTTTTAAAGATTCCTATTATACTTATGGTCCGGTTGACAGAATTATCCCGGTAGATGCTTACATACCCGGGTGCCCCCCGCGACCCGAGGCAGTAATTGATGGAATTGTTAAAGTAGTTAAGAAATTGAGAAGCGGGTAATGTGGAATGTGAAAGGTGAAATGTGAAAGGTGAAATGCGAAAGGGCATTAAACATCAAACATTTAACATTAAACATGTAACATTTAACATCAAACATTTAACAAAAGTAATGATTGAGGATATAGTAAAGGAGAAATTGGGAAATAGGGTTCTCAATTGGGAGAAAAAGAACGAGAGAAGGTATTATATAGAGATCCAGAAAGAGAACCTGCAGGAATCTGTAGGAATCCTGTTTAGAGATCTTGGGTTAAGATTCTCCATTGCAAGTGGAGTTGACATCATCGATAATTTCGAGATCTTGTATCATTTCTCCTCTGATCATGAGGATAAGTTCTTTTCATTGCGTGTCAAAATTAATAAGGAGAATCCAGAGGTGCCTTCTATTTCAGGAATTATAACGGCAGCCAAGTGGATTGAACGCGAGATATGGGAGCTTCTGGGAATAAACTTTGTGGGACACCCCGGACTGAAGAGACTTCTATTGGCAGAAGATTGGCCAGAGGGTGTATGCCCGTTGAGAAAGGACTATAATAAGAATGTGTAATGTGAAATGTGTGATGTGTGATGTGAAATGTGAAATGTTATCAAACATTAAACATGTAACATTTAACATAAAACATTCAACACGACATCATGAAGACTATTATACCCGTTGGACCTTATCATCCTCTTCAAGAGGAGCCCGAGTTTTTTGAACTTGAAGTTGAAGGAGAGCGGGTTACAAAACTCAATATCAATATAGGCTATAATCACCGTGGAATTGAGAAACTCTCCGAGGGTATGCATTTTGATCAGGTAACATTCCTCGTGGAGAGAATCTGTGGAATATGTTCCACTTCACATCCATTTGCCTATGTTCAGGCAGTCGAGGACCTTGCTGGTATCAAAGTTCCCCTTCGTGCTAAATATATAAGATGTATAATCGGAGAGCTGGAACGCATTCATTCACACTTGTTGTGGCTTGGACTTGCCGGACACTTTATTGGTTACAATACTCTGTGGATGTGGGCATGGAAATACAGAGAGACGGTTCTGGATCTGTGTGAACAGATTTCTGGCAACAGAAATCATTATGCTATGCTCAGGATTGGAGGGGTTAGAAGGGATATTTTAAATAAGGAACTAAATGAACTGAAAGAGAAGACATCTACCTTAATCCCAGCCATTAATATGTTCAAAGGTGCGGCAATGGACGACCCTGTAATTGGAGCGAGGACAAAAGGAGTTGGTGTCTTGACAAAGAAGCAGGCGATTGACTACTGCGTTGTTGGTCCAACTGCAAGGGCATCGGGGATTGATATCGATGTGAGGCGCGATTCTCCACATAATAGTGCCTACGGTTTGGTTGAGTGGAATGTTCCTGTATTGGAAGACGGTGATGTCTTCGCCAAGGTAGTAGTAAGAATTCTTGAGATGCTTGAGAGTGTGAAGATAATTACTCAATCACTCGATAGACTCCGGGACTTAAAAGAAGGTGAGATATGGAATGAGGTAAGGGAGATACCTTCCGGTGAAGGTATAGGCACCTATGAAGCGCCACGAGGGGAGGTATTTCATTATGTCCGCTCAGACGGTGGTAACACTCCTTTTAGACACAAGATAAGGGCACCTTCCTATGTAAATATCCTGTCTAACGAGGTAGCAGTTGTTGGAGGAGATGTTGCAGATGCATGTATAACACTTGCGGCTGTAGACCCCTGTTATTGCTGCACAGACAGAATACAGGCGGTTGAAGATGGTAAGGTGAAATATAATTGGAAACAATTGTTACAATTATCACAGGAGAAGACAGAGAGAATCAGGAAATGTTATGAGAATTATAAAAGATAAGATAGTAGGACAGTCTGCCAACAGGGGTGGTGGCACAGGCTTCCAGCCTGTGAGAGAATTCAAAATTTATAGAAGGAATCTTCCTCATTGGCAATCCCCCGGAAGTGTATATTTTATTACTTTCAGAACATCTAAAGATACTGTCCTTCCAGAAAGTGCCAGAGATATTGTATTTAACTCTATTTTGTATTGGAAAGACAAGAAGTTCAACTTATTTGGAGCTGTAGTAATGCCTGACCACGCACATCTTATTTTACAACCTTTGGAGAAATTTCCAGAATCCTTCTTTAGTCTTGCGGAAATTCTTCACAGTATTAAAAGTTACTCATCAAATCAGATTAATAAAATGCTCAGAAGGTCAGGAGCTATTTGGTTAGACGAGAGCTTTGATAGAATTGTGAGGGGTGAGAGTGAGTTGCTGGAAAAGATGAATTATATTATGAATAACCCAGTGAAGATAGGATTGGTAGGCATTCCTGAAGATTATAAATGGCTATATTTGGAAGGTCTGAAATGACACAGACATGGATGTCTGTGCCACCTAAAAACATTTTGATATGAGTATTCTGTTGCCCATAGAAGTAAGCCTTATCGCAGGGACAGTCTTTCTCTTTCTCCCCAAGAAATTAGAGGGATTCACCAGAGTGGTTTCTCCATTAATAGGAAGCCTCAATTTTGTGTTGGCGATAATCCTGTTTTTCAATTACTCGATTCCCTCCTATGCGTCGAAGTATTTTATGTCTGACCTGCTTTCAAGGTTTATTTATCTGGGAATTGGTTTCTTTGGATTTGTAATCTCTCTGTATGGAGCGGGATACACAAAAAAATCCGAAATCCGAAATCCGAAATCCGAAATAAAGAACGAGAAATTCTCTATTAGTGATGTAAATAAGTTTTTTGCATACTTTTTCTTGACTTTGGGTTCTGCCTTTACAGTTGCGGTTGCTAACAATCTTATATTATTACTTGTCTTCTGGGGATTTCTGGGAGTAACTCTTTACTTGATGATACAACAGGGTAGAGAGGGTGCCAATGAAGCAGCAAAGAAGTCACTTATAATCATCGGGGCGTCGGATTGTTTTTTAATCCTCGGAATTGGGATTATATGGCAACTTACCCATACACTTAATATAACAGAAATTTCTCTCACTACCCACTATTCACTGCTGATTTCTGTTTCCTTTATCTGTTTTGCTATTGCCTCTTTTGCCAAGGCTGGTAATATGCCACTTCATACATGGATTCCACCCACTGCTGCTACTGCTCCTATTCCGGTGACTGCTTATCTGCCAGCATCACTGGACAAGCTTTTGGGGATTTATCTCCTGGCAAGGTGTGTTATGTCTATCTATGTAGTATCACCAGGACTTTCTTCATTTCTAATGATTTTTGGTGCATTAACTATAATCTTTGCAGTATTTATGGCTATGATACAGCATTCGGGGAGAAAATTACTATCCTATCATGCGGTTTCACAGGTGGGTTATATGGTGCTTGGAATTGGAACGGGTAACCCAATCGGAATTGCTGGAGGGCTTTTCCATATGTTTAACAACGCGATTTATAAATCCTGTTTGTTTTTGGGACTGGGTGAGATTGAAAAGAATACAGGAACTGATGACCTGGATAGTTTAGGCGGACTTGCAGGGAAAATGCCACTCACTCTCTTTACGATGCTTACCGCTTCTCTAGCAATATCTGGTATCCCTCCGTTAAATGGATTCTTCTCAAAGTGGTTGGTGTATCAGGGGGTTATAAATACATTTGGCAGTCGTAATGCATTTATTCCCGCATTATGCTTGATTGCTGCTTTGTTTGGAAGTGCCCTCACATTAGCCAGTTTTATGAAACTTATCCACTCAATATTTTTGGCAAGAAAATCAACCCACATCTCACATTTCACATTTCACATCTCACAATTATTGATTGTACCTCAATTCATCCTTGCTATAGCCTGTATAGCTCTTGGTATTTTTGCCTATCCTTTGATTGTTAACCCGATATTCAAGAAGATGTTGCCGTTTGAAGTAGTAGGAATATGGAGACCAGAGATGGCAACAGGATTAATAATTGTAGGAATACTTGTGGGTCTTTTGATCTATGGCGTTTCAAGGGTGAAAGTTAGGATTACGCCCGCATTTATAGGTGGCGAGAAGGTTACTCCTGATATGAAAGTTTCGGGAGCAGATTTCTATTTGACAATTAGCGAAATACCTCTATTTGAAAGGATTTACAGCTGGGCTAAGAGGAATTTTTTTGATATTTATGAGATTTTCAAAACATGGGTCTTCTTTTTTACAAGAATGTTTAGACTCGTTCATACGGGCTCTTTACCGTTTTATTTACTCTGGATTGTAATAGGATTAGTAATAATTCTGTTGATAATGTGAAATGTGGGATGTGAAATGTGGGATGTGAAATGTGGGACGTGTAATGTGAAAGGTGTAATGTGGTAGGACATTTAACATAAAACATTAAACATTTAACATGTAATGGTTGAGATTTATCTACTGAGCATATTGATGATTTTGGG
>PEYP01000054.1 GCA_002774315.1 Candidatus Stahliibacteriota bacterium CG08_land_8_20_14_0_20_40_26 | reverse complement strand
TGTTTTTCAATATCTTCAGGGCAAGGCCTCTTTGCCTTTGCCTTGAACTCCGGGATAATCTCACAATTCTTGCCAAAACTAATTTTAATTCTTTGTAACTCACTCTCGTTTATAGGGTGGCAATATTTTTCGGTTGGTGGACGAACTACGGTATTCAACTGAATTCTATTAGGATTTATCTTCGAAATAATAGAATTTAACAGACCTATCTCCTTGATGTTATCGTTTATCTCCTTGATAAACATCACTTCAAGCCATATATCTCCCTTGAATTCCTCTCTAAATTTCAACAATCCTGTTACCATTCTATCAAACTCAACTGCAGAATGTGGGCGGTTTATCCTTGAAAAGGTTTCAGAGGAGGCAGCATCAAGCGAAGGAACTACAAGATCTGCAGGAAGAAGCTCGGTGCGCAATCCCGGGTCGCTCAGCAAAGACGCATTTGTGAGGATTGCAATCTTTATATTGGTCATCTTCTTTATCTCCTTTAGCAACTCCCCGAGTGACGAATTGAGTGTGGGTTCTCCTGAACCTGAGAATGTGATGTAATCAATTGCGTGGTTAGTTTTGAGTATCCCCTCAAGTTGCGAAAGAACGGCGTCCTTTGGGACATACTCCTTTCTCTCTATGGTTTTATTCGTAGTTTTGCCCAGTTGGCAGTAGATACAGTCATACGAACAGGTCTTGTAGGGGACAAGGTCTATTCCCAGGGAAAAACCCAGCCTCCTCGATGGCACAGGACCGTAGATATGGCTTTTATTTGCTGACATATTGACTCCTTGGTCATTAGGTAATTAAGTTATTAAGTAATTGAGTAATTATGTTATTAACGCAACGACGCAATGCCACTATGGCGTCTCGACCAGGATTTGTTTAATCTGCTTAATCCGTTGATAAAATCTGAAATCTTAGTGTCTTTGTGCCTTTTCGTTAGCTAACGGACTTTATAGTGAACAATCTTTCAATCTTCAATTGTCAATCGTCAATCGTATTGGGTCATTGGGTTATTGGGTTATCAAGCTATCTGGCATCCGGCATCCGGCATCTGGCTATCAAGCAATAAAGTCATTGGTCATTAATCATCTTATATGTAAACTTATCATAATATATATTCCCCTCTCTCCATTCCATCTCTCCACGCTGATTATCTACAGGGTCGGACCTTACAGACTTTTTTGTGGGAGTAAACTGTGTTAAAATATCACTGTTGCAAACCAGTCTAAAATTATCAATATTTCCAAAATAAAACTTATGTAACTTTGGGTCATGAACTTTATGTCCCCCGAAAGATGCATCTGCAAATAGCCAGCCATAAGGTTTTATAAAGAACTGTGCCCAGTCATGAGGGCTTGCCTTAAACTTGTTTATATACCAGCCTGATTGCCAGCGAGCCGGTATTCCGCTAATCCTGCATAGAGTTATAAAAAGCAAAGCCTGCATACCACAATCACCCTGCAGATTTGTAGCAACATATTCACTGATATTTTCATAAGTAGAGTACTCACAAGTAAGCGCATATCTCACATTATGGGTTATCCAATCATATATTCTCCATGCCTTATGATATGGATTTGTCTCTTTGCCTACCATCTCCGATGCGAGGTTCTTTAAATATGGAGTAAAGAGTATATGAGGACAATGCTCTCTTGTATACTTCGTATATAGCTCATCTCTGTCATAAGGTTCCACTTTATCAGGAAATACACCCGTGTAGGAGGCATGGGTAACATATTCGTATTCAACCTCAAACACTGCAGGTTTTGTGTCCTCAACCTTTTGTTCTAAAAAAATTGTCCTCTGTGGATAATCTTCAGGTGCCAGAATATACTTTTGGGGGGAACTTGATATCAAATTGACAGCAATCTGTTGATCACCTATTCTGGGAAACGGCAACCAGCATCGTACATATTCCCCATCAGGAACAGTGTTGGACTTCAGGGAGACCCGCATTTTGATTCTCCGTTTTACGGGTAGGATATACTTTTCTGGGAATTGTGACTGGCATATTTTTTCCACTTGCGCATTTAGCACACTCTCAGCAACCTGGTCTTTAGCATCAGAGATCTTTTTTCTAAGAGATTTTGCCTCTGATGAGAACCTGAAAAGATTTGGGATAAATCTCCCGAAATATTTCTCCTTCCCATCTATCCTTCTATAATCTATATATCCACCTTCTACCCAGTTCTGGAATTTCTTCCGGGTGAGATTCGGAATTTCCTTTTTTAGTAATTGAAATGCCTTCTTTTTTCCGATACTGTAATCTTTTTTTACCCTATTAATACGCTCCAACTCATATTCCAGACGCCTTCTCAATAATAAAGGCAGTTTGCTGTTTAAGGTTTTTTCTATTCTCTTGATGGCACTTTTGAAGTCGCCAATATCCTCAAGTCTTCTAATATCTTCAGGCAATCTTACAGCCAAAAAATCAAACCCTTGCATCTCTTTCAGCATTTTTGTTTATAAATTGTAGGCACGAATTCAATTCGTACATAACGGAATCAGCCCGACCTTTTACTGTGGTGTCAGGAGTTGCCTTAGGGCGACCTTCGGTATGCCCTCCTGACACAGGTTATTAGGTAATTAGGTTATCGGGTAGCAGGTGTTAGGCAATCAACTAACCAACTAACAAACTAACCAACTAACAAACTAACCCCCTTTCAATATAATATCACCGTTCTCTACTCCTAAATCCCTGGCGATGATGAGACATTTTGCCTTAAGGAGAAAGAATATCGGACGGTTCTCCCCGGAGAGTGCCTCATAATTTCCTTGACCTTTTGATATAATCATATTAGCATCTTCGTATATCTTTAAAAAATCTTTTGAGCAGTACTTGAGTATGGTCCCCGGAGCATCACATCCCGTTGATATTATCTCTGCAATCCTATGAATGCCTGCATCTCTCGCATTCTCAAGGGTAGCATCATTTATAATAGGTCTTCCCTTTACAGCGTATTTTATGGGTTTTCCTATCTCCTCAATCAGTATTCTATCCACAACTGTCTCGCCTGCATTGTCGGCAAGATAAAGAATATTATGAGAATTCTGTAACGCTTTTTTAAATTCAGTGTAGTCAAATATGGCAAAATTGTAATGGAGGGCTTTTTTAATCTCTTTTTCTATATCAAAATCTGAGTTGGGGCCAAAGTCAATGATGTTTCCTGCTATTGCAAACTTTATTGCTGAAAGAAGCGGATCAGAAGAAGATGCTATTCTCTTCTTGATGTCGGGGTAGAGAGCAAGCAGGTATCTTGTATGTTCCTTTTTTATATTATAATATGGGTCCTCAATACCAATTACCCTGTTTATGGTCTTATAAATCTCTCTACCAATCTCTGGGGGTGGAGCATTGAAAGAGATTTTAGGTAAAAGGAGGCAAACCTTATTAAGTGCCTCTCGTATTTTCCGTTCGTCTTTGGTAGCAACCCTTGCAGTCTCAAGGGTCTGACGGAGAAAACAGGGAATACAATCAAGATAGGTCTTCATAACATCTATAACCTTTGTGTCCTTTGTGGTTAGAATCAGAGCCTGCATCTGCACGAATTCAATTCGTGCATAACGGGGTCAGGTCACACAATCCCTTACCACTTACAACCCTTTCTTCTTACCTCAAGTATTTTCTTTTTTCAGGTCTGACCCCAGTGACCCCGTGACCCCAGTGACCCCGTGAGCTGAAAAATAGAAATAACTAAACTCCAATTCTCTTGCTATTGACAAACCTGTCTGCCGCTAGGCAGGTATTATACCGTTCCACCTCCAATTCCCCACAAATAATTTCTATTTTTAAATCCGTATTCAGTGTCCCCGCCAAGAAAAATGTCCAATGTCTGCCTTGCTTGCCATATGTAATTTGTCTTTTCTATTATATGTGGTGAAATGTAAATCTATTTCACTGAGGTCAAGACCCGACCCCTGATTTTCGCCTAATCGTTCACTAATTACCCATTTCCCGGTGCGATTAATGTCAAGGAAAGGAAATGAACTGGAAACAAAGGAAACGCAAAGGAAACGCAAAGGAAACGCAATTTCGTAGATATTATCCAATTTTAAAAACATAGTGTATCATCTTACCTGCTCCCTTTCTTGCAATGAGTCCTAAATCAATTAGTTTCTTTAAATAGCTATTTGCTGCCTTTCTGCGAACATTAAACATTTTCTGAATCGCACTGCTTGTTATCCTGTTATTTACTTTTATATGTTCAATAATTTTGAGTTCTCGCTCATTCAACCCCAAGTTTTCCAGATATTCGCGTGTCAGCTTAGATTTCCTGAATGTTGTCACAATACTTGTTCTCGTATATTCAAAATCCGGCTCAGGCAAACCCCATTCCTTGCACCAATCTATTATCTTGTTGGTGCCAGTTCCTACTTCTTCTATATATTTAATCCAGAAGAAAGCACGGGCAATAAGTGGATTGAACGGCTTTGACTCATGCTTCTCTTTTAATGTTTCAACAGTCCATCCCTCTGGTAATTTACCTGTAATTATAGTGTTCATTGTTCACCTCCTTATTTTCTCGCCATTGACAAACCTGCCTGCCGGTGGGCAAGTATTATTCCATCCTATCCCCCA
>PEYP01000063.1 GCA_002774315.1 Candidatus Stahliibacteriota bacterium CG08_land_8_20_14_0_20_40_26 | reverse complement strand
TTTTGATATCTCTCTCTTTATTCCGTATGGCTCTTCTCAATCTAATCTCACTTATTGCCATTATTATGAATGCAAACACTATACCTATGACAACAGATTCAATTATCACAAGAGAGAGGTTGGTCTCGATTGTTCGACCAAGAAGCGTCAATGTAACTTGTGTTGCATTTTGTGCCAATATCAAGGTCCCAAACACCACAAATACAACAACAATAATACCAACAACAATAAACATAATTCCTCCTTTATTAAATTAAGGAATTATACACTATATTTTATAACTTGTCAAGAAAATTCTCACTTATATTTTACTATTCAAACCGTTCCATTTCCTCAACCCATCTACCATCCCTGTATCTCACAACCGAATACATACCACTTTCCAATGTGGGTGTAACGATCTCAATGTTATCATCTCCGTCTATATCAAAGAATGCGGAATTACCGGTGTATTTTTCAAGATAACCGGTAATCGTGTAGATTCTCTCGTATATACCGTTTCTGAGCTCAAATATGACTATCTCTCTACCATCGCTCACACATGCCTCCTCCATATAGCCGTTGTCATCAATATCCCGTATAAAAAGGGAAGGTAACTCATTTAATAGAATATCTGTCTCTAACACCCATGATTTCTCTTTGGTAAGTTCATCAACTTTTCCTCCTATAAGCAGGGCGTCGGCTTTTTCTCTGAATGCGCCAACCCTTATTCTGAACCAATCTTCTCCGTTGACAATATAAGCAGGGTAGCCCGCCTCGACAAGTCTATCCACAAGTTGTTGTGCACTTTTCTTCCCTCTTGTCGAACTTACCTGTATCGCGAAGAGACGTGCAGTCGTATCAACAGATGTGGGAATATACTCTTCTTCCGGCTCTTGCCTTCTCACAAGAAATCCGGGAATAAAAATCCCTTCTCCTCTTATATCTACAGACCTTTCTACTATAAGGCTATCACTTCTTATAACGGCCATTCCCTTGTCGGTCAATACATATATTCGAGAATCCAGCGGGCTGGTCTCTACCATATTGCAAGAAAGCGGTATCTCCTTTAATAAAAGATCGGTTCCGGCATCAAATATCAAAAGGCGGTCAGAAGAGGTAATTATGCCATAAGAACCGTCCCTTGAAAGTTTCACAAAGAATGGCCTTACCGAGAGAGATATTCTTTTATCTATATTATATGTAGACCTATTCAAAACATACAACGCACTGGCAGAGAGAATATATATCTTGTTGCCTGCTGGCGTAGTTACCAGATTGATCGGTGTATCGTCTATTGGAATACTCTTTACGATGGAAAGTTGCTTTTCTGAGTATACTTCTATCCTGTTATTGAATGCGACATATATCCTTAGACCATACGGACTGATACAGAAGGTAATCGGGTTGTCCATCTCCTTGATTCTCTTGGTTTTCTCCTTTTTGTCAATTATTACTACACTGTGAGGAGTAAGAAGCCATATATTCTTATGACCATCTCTATATTCAATTATAGAATCTTTGAAAAGCCATTCGTCATCATACAGAATACCACCTTCATTTATAGAATATATGCCTGCATCCGTAAGGATAACACCTGATGTAGTAGGGTGAAGCTTCTTAATTATCTCTTTCCTGTTGTTTGCTATGTCGTATCTATAGAGGTATGAATTATGAATAAAAACCGAATCATTATAGAATAAAATATCCTTTGGATTGTCTACCTCGATGCTACCCGTAAGGGAATAAGAGAAAAGGTCATACCTCCGTACTCCATGTGTATCTGTGACAAAACCTATAACACCATCAAGCTTTTCCTTCTTGTCAAAATATATTTTTCTCTCCTCGGATGGCTTATGACAGGAGGTAAGAAAAAGAAATGGAACAATATATATTAAAAATCTCCTCATATCATCTTGCTCCCATTGATGATGAGTTCAAATCTGCATCCGAGGAAGTCTGCAGACTTCCTCGATACCGTCATTCGGGAGAGGAATATCTCAAAGTATTCCATTACAGATGATATACTGGTATCGATTGAGATATCAAGGGATATTATCCTATCTTTTCTTTCTACCTTCAAGACGGAACTCTCTGTAGAGTAATTGACCCTATCATGTATATCGAACTTTATAAACTTTGGATTTCTTACTCTTGAACGATGGACATCTGCCTTATCCGCAAGAATAAGTGCAGCTGTAACATCGGATACAGGAAGCCCATCTTCCTCGTGATGATTGCCAATGGCGGTGATAACCTCTGCTATATCATCGATATCCATACCCATTTGAGTAAGCACTATGTGGGCCATTATTGCTCCTGTCTGAGCGTGAGATTCTCTGGATATAACATTTCCTATATCATGGAGGTAACCTGATATAGCAGCAAGTTCACAAAATTTCTCCTCTCTTCCCAGCTCTTTCAGTATCTTTCTCGCGTCTCTCGCAACTATATGGGAATGCCTCTTGCCGTGCTCGGTATAACCTATCACACCCAGGATCTCGTTTGCCTTTTCTATATATGCCCTTATAATTTTATTCTTCTCCACATCACCTAATACAATCATAGTCTCTCTCCTGTTTCTGTATTAAATATATGCAGTTTTTCTCTTTTGAAGTTGATATTTATCACATTACCCGAGTGGGGGGGAGACTCATACATCCTCATAATAAGTGAAATATCACCCACAGAAAGATGCAAAAGTGCCTCATTGCCAAGTGCCTCCACTAACTCTACTCCCGCCTTGATATTTCCCTTACTATCAACTACTATATCCTCAGACCTTACTCCTACTATGACCTTTCCTTTTACATTCTCTATAGGGATTTTGATATCACCGTCCTTTGCCCTGAATACACCATTCTCTACAGCACCCTCTATGAAATTCATAGGTGGACTCCCTATGAATCCTGCAACAAAGTAATTGACGGGATGATCATAGAGTGTCTCAGCATCTCCTATCTGCTGTATTCTTCCTTTATTCAATATTACAATCTTATCTCCCATTGTCATAGCCTCTATCTGATCATGTGTTACATAAATTGTTGTGGCAGACAATCTCTTATGAAGTTTTTTGAGTTCGGTCCTCATCTCGACACGCAATTTTGCATCAAGGTTTGAAAGAGGCTCGTCAAATAGAGAGACAAGAGGATTTCTCACTATTGCCCTTCCTACAGCAACCCTCTGCCTCTGTCCACCCGATAAAGCCCTCGGTCTCCTTGACAAAAGTTCCTCTATCTCAAGGATTTTTGTAGCGCCTAAAACTCGCTTCTTGATTTCCTCTCTGGGATACTTTCTCAGTTTTAGGGCAAATGCCATATTCTCATACACTGTCATATGGGGATACAGGGCATAATCCTGAAATACCATTGCAATATTTCGGTCCTTTGGTGGAATATGATTTACCTTCCTATCTCCTATATATATTTCACCTTCCGTAGGGGTCTCAAGTCCCGCTATCAACCTGAGTGTTGTTGATTTTCCACATCCAGAGGGACCAACAAACACGCAAAATTCCTTGTCCTTTATTTCAAGATTTATATCCTCCACGCCTACAACATTTTTCTCGTATATCTTCTTCAAGGATACAAGTTTTACTTTTGCCATAATGCCTCCTGTAATTCTCCTGTATAAACTATCCTTGCTACACCTTCAAGAGAATTGTTTGATGTATCTATCACAAAATAACTTCCTCCTCGTGTATTCACTCTTACGGGAGACGAAACAAGCCTGAGAAGGGTAGAAATAACAGCAGATGCAAAAGCACCTGTCCCACAGGAGAGAGTTTCTCCCTCAATTCCTCTTTCATAGGTACGGATACTCAGCTCAGCATTATTAAGAACCTGCACAAAATCTACATTTGTTCCGTCTGGTAAGAAAAATTGGTGATTCCGCACCTTTCTTCCCATCTCTACAACAGGTATAGTTTCTATGCTCTCATTAAAAATCACTGTATGTGGCACCCCTGTGTTTATATAATGACTGTTCAAGTATCTATCGTCTAAGACCAACTCCTGATTTAGGCGAATATCCCTTGGCGGTGGGAGAAATACTTTGATTTTCTCTTTCTGGATCTCTGCCTTTATTGTGCCGCAGGAAGTGGCAAATGTAACCGTATCCTTTCTAATACCGAGAACCTGGCAAGCGCTGGCAGTTGATAAGATACCATTGATACAAAAAGGAGCTTCCGAACCATCTGAGTTGAAATACATCCACTTAAAGTCTGCATTTTCTGCACCTGTAAGAAGTATCACTCCATCTGCACCGACAGAAAATCTTCTTTTGCAGATAGACGGAATAATGGCTGGAAAATCATCCATATTAACTCTTCCTTTTCTATTGTCTATTAATATGAAATCGTTTCCGCCACCCGTTACCTTGATAAAAGGTAATGCCCTAAGATACATAGAATTGGTAAAACATTAATGTGGAGTGTATTATTTTTTGACGCTGATTTACGCTGATTACACTAA
>PEYP01000089.1 GCA_002774315.1 Candidatus Stahliibacteriota bacterium CG08_land_8_20_14_0_20_40_26 | reverse complement strand
ATGTGAGTAAAGGAGTGCTTCGCAAGATTCTTAAAAATGTTGGCTTAAATATGAAGGAGTTTGAGAAATATTTGTAGAACTAAAGATGGTTGTTAGTGGTAAATGTAGGCACGCTTGTCCCGTCAATGGCGGAGATTTCAAATCGTGCTGTGGAGTGCGTTAACCATGTTAATGCAAAAGAAAAGGAGGGAAAGATGAACTTTAAATCAAGAATTGAAAGAGGGTTTTTTAGATTGACGGTTGTTATATCAATTTGCGTTTGGTTATGTCTTTTTATTGGATTCTGTGTCACAAGTCCGTGGGAAAGCATTATTGACAATTTGATAGTGGCTTCATTGTGGGGTGGTGGTATTTGGGTATTTTACTGTTTTATTAAATATATAGTTATCAAGTATATTGTGGCGGGATTTAAAAACGAGGCTAAAAACACAAAACAAGGGAAAACAAGGCAAAATAAGGGTTGAGATAAAAAAAACTTGCGAATAGAGGCTCATAGAGGGTATGGAAAGGGGTAAGATAATGTTATTACCCCTTTCCTGTCTACCCTGCCTACCGGCAGGCAGGCGACAGGTAAGAGGCAAAGCGGAAATAGAAAAAAGGGGAATTGCCCGTTAGGCAGATTGGAAGAGAAGAGAGGTAGCAAAATAACTGGAGAGGTTAGGTTACAGGAATGCATATCCCTGCCTGCGGCAGGCAGGCGAAGTATATCGGATATACCCCCGAATTGGAGGGATATGCGAACTTATTCGTATATACACCGTTATATGGAATTCAGCAACATAGAAAGAATAGCAAAGCATAAAACAAAAGGAGGCGACTTGTGAGAGCACGTATTTTTTTACTCTGTATATTGTTTTTAAGTGTCCAAGCAATATATGCGCAGAGAGAATCAGAGAGCTTGGAAAAACTTTTAGATTCTCTTTTCTCGGTGAGCACAGAAGCGGAACAAGAAAAAGTTATTAATACAATCACAGCTCTAAATCCCAATGTTGAGAAAGCAGAGAGCCTTCTCAAAGCTGGCAGGAAATATCCCAAGGATGTGCCAGTGGGTTGGAACATTTATGAAAACTTGTGCATCGATGGTATAAACAGACCCTATCATATTTATATCCCAGAAGACTACAATCCTAATAAAAAATATATGGTATTCTTTTATCTTCATGGACTTGTAAGTAGAGATGAACTTATTCCCAAAGATGAGTTCATTGAAAAACGCTCTTTTTGGGTTGATGAAGCAAAGAAAGAGGAATTTATCTACGTTCTTCCAATGGGTAGAGCAGGAGCTACATGGTGGAATGAAATTGGGGCACAACACATACTAAAAATTTTGGAAAATGTAAAGCGAAGGTACAATATCGATGAAAACAGGGTATTTCTCTCAGGTTTCTCCGACGGTGGCTCTGGGGCTTATTATATGGCACTTAACTATTCTACCCCATTTGCAGGTTTTATATCTCTAAATGGACATATTGGGGTGGCACAAGCGGGTGGAAATCCAATTTATCTTCCAAATCTTTATAATAGACCTCTATACATTGTCAATACAGGAAAAGATTATCTTTACCCAATAGATGAAGTGACACCTTACATAGAGAAAATATGTCAGATTGCTGGAGAAGTAACTTTTAAAACCTATCAAGAGTTTGGACATTTACCTCCTTTTGGATATCGGGATAAAGAAAAACCGCTTATACTTGAATTCATGAGAAATACTGAGAGAGAGCCGTTCTCATCAAGATTAAAATGGGAAACATCCTCTCCAGACCTGGGTCGAATTGATTGGTTGAAAATAGAAAAAATTGAGGACATCAGCAATAATGTAGAATTTGACGATTTGAATCCGATAACTACATATAAGAGAGTGACAATAGGAGTAGATATTGACTATGGGTTTAAAGGAAAAGGAGTAAGGATTAAGAAGATTAGGGAGAACACACTTGCTGAAAGGCTTAATCTTAAATCAGGAGATGTGATTATAGGTTTAGATGATAAAGAGACAGACAAACCTTCTACATTAAGAGAGATTATTTCTGAAAAGAGACCTGGAGATCAAATTAGTCTCATAATAATAAGAAACAATAAACGGTTAACCTTCGAGGGGAAATTTGAAAAACCGGAGCCAGAGCCAGCATTTAGTCGTGAAAAACTTTCAGGGAGAATCGAAGCAGAGGTTACAGGAAACCGTATTGATGTGAAGGTCAAGAATATAGGTGCATATACTGTCTTCATAAGCCGTGACCAGTTTGATATAGACAAGGATATTGAAATTTACACAAACGGTGAACTATCGTTTAAGGGGAAAATTAAGCCAGATATTGAATTTATGCTCAGGCAAGCTACAAAAGATATGGATCGTTCAATGATATTTATTGGAAAGATTGAAATTGCTGTGAAGAAAAAGATATGAGAAATTTAATAAATGTTGTCGAATTCATATAACACATATCAAAGGCGGTTTGTCAAGAAAAAATGTCCTTTATAACAATTGTTTAAACAATCGTTTTTGCAGTACAAATAACTATCTGACCCTAAGTTGCTGTGGTCTTTAATATCAATTCAGTTATTTTAGAATCTGACCCTGCTCTTTTACACTGAGGAATTTCTGTATTACTGGCATGCGGGACTTGTATGGTTTAAACCTATTTGTTTCCCAGTACATGATAGTACAGGTAGATACACCTACGAACCTTGCGACATCCTTTTGATATAAGTGCAAGTTCATCCTATGCTTTCGGATCTTATCTCCTATAGTAGAATTGCACCCCGCCACGGCGGAGTGCCTACAATTTATCTCATACTGATGTATAATTTGAACCCTCCTTCCGTTACCTCCTCTTTCAGAACCTTTCCTAAAAAAGTTCTTGACATTTAGTAAAATTGATGGTAAAATAGAAAACAGGCTGGTAAACAGAAGTAAATAGCCATCTTAAAATAAAACGATGGGCAACATGCAAAGGGAAGAGACATATTGGAGACACAATGATTAAATCACAAACAAAGAAGGGAGTATTATGAAGATAAAGGAGATACTTAAGGAATTCAGAGAACAAATTGAAGACTTATACAGCAAGAGGTTGAAAGATGTTATTCTCTATGGTTCATGGGCAAGGGGGGAGGCAACAGAAGAATCAGACATAGACATGGTTATTATCCTTGAAGGGAAGGTCGTTCCTGGAAAGGAGATAGACAGGATGATAGATATAATCACTGAAATAAATCTAAAATATGGTGTGTTAATATCGGTTTATCCTGTCTCAGGGGAAGATTATTCTGCAACTAACAGCCCATTATTAATAAATATACGAAGAGAGGGGGTACCTGCATGAAAGAAATAGAATCCCTTATCCAACGGGCATTGAAGTATCTTAGAAGTGCTGAAATACTTCTCAAAGAACGGGATTATGAGTCCTCCGTCTCAAGAGCGTACTATGCTATGTTCTATTCTGCTCAAGCGGTGTTGCTTACAAAAAACCTGTCGTTTTCATCTCATAAAGGTGTGATCTCTTCATTCGGAGAGCATTTTATCAAGACAGGTATTTTCCAAAAGGAAATGGGCAGAGAACTCAATAGAGCGTTTGAGAAGAGGCAGATAGGAGATTATGAATATAAATTTGTGATATCCAAGGAAGAAGCCGAGGAAATACTTGTAGATGGTAAGAAGTTTGTAGAGAATATAATTCAGCGCTTAAAGAAAACGAAATAGTATAAAACATTGATATCTTAGTACCAGAATAAAATGCTAAAATCGTATTTGAAGAAAATATTTGAGGTTGCCAATTGTGGAGATGCAAGGGAAGAAAGTTATTACTCTATCCCTGAGGAATTGTTATAGGAATATTCACGACCCTATGGCCCTATTCAGTCTGACCTCATCTTTCCCTACCCTCTAAAAATCCTGATTTTTCGCTTTTCTTTTAGTAAAAAATTGATATAAAATGCATGGTTTTCATTAAGAAACCTTTATAGAATTGAATTGTGGAGAAAACTGCAGATTCAGGTGCAAATTTGAATTTTTTTCTTGACAAATTGGCATTCTTCGGTTAAGATATTTATAATAGAGAGACTCGCCTTGAAGCTGGCCTAAACATAACAGTCTTTTAATATAGTTTCTCCTACCTTATTATTGTTGCAATTCTGGAACTAAATAATCAAAAGGGAGTAAGAATATGTTTTCTCCTTTCTCTATATTCTGGTGGTTCCCAGATCTTGAGCAAAATGGTTATCTAAATAAAGTCACTAACATTCTTAACAACTTGTTATCCCTCGAGTGTAATCTACATTCTGAGGGATTTTTTTATTCAAAATTCAGCCTGTCTACCGATAGGTAGAAAGGTATGTTTAGTTTTGCTCTGTGCCTATTAGGGTGCAGAACAGATCTATTTGTAATTTTGATATTTGATTTTATACAAGGAGGTATATTATGTATAAAATATTGAATTTTAGCCTTGTGCTCTTACTTTGCATTGGACTTACGCAATGCA
>PEYP01000143.1 GCA_002774315.1 Candidatus Stahliibacteriota bacterium CG08_land_8_20_14_0_20_40_26 | reverse complement strand
TTTAAGGCACTCCAGTGGCTTTTAGACGAGGGTATTTATGCGCGTGCAGCCGCAATGACAGATCCAAGAGTTATGCCCAAAGAAGAGAGACAAGCTCTTATAAAGAGGCTCAACCAAATCTATCCGAGGCTTGGCAGGGAGCTTGAAGAAGAACAGATTGATAGATATGATACCACAGTTAACCGTCTAAAAGCATCTATTGACCCAGAATTTGCAAAAAGACTTGAAAAGAGAATAAGAGAATTATGAAAGAAACCACCGCTTTTCCCTCTTCTCTTTTCGTTTTTTGCAAACCGTTCTCTGTGGTTAAGTTTTTCACACTACCTCGTAAACAAAAGGGGGTGATTATGAGACCTGTAGATATTGATGAGGTTTGTGCAGCAATGGAGGAAAACTCGTATGAGGAATATAACTATATAGATCTTGAAACCGGTGAAGTGGTGACCGTATTCGAATATAACGATTTCCCAGAGAATGAAGAGCTTCGTGAAGCGATAGAAAAAGAGCCAGAAAGATATATAGGCATTCCATCTATCCCATCCCATGAATTCTATAGATATATGGAAGAGTTTATAGGGACAGTGAGCAATGAAACTATGAGGAGAAAATTAGGAATAGCAATTCAGCAGAGAAGACCCTTCCGTAGATTTAAGGATACCGTCGCCCAGGACCCTGAAGAGGAGATAAGGTGGTATGAGTTCAGGAACAATGAAATAAAAAGAGAGGCGATAGAATGGCTTGAGGCAGAAGGAATAGAATGGGAAGAGGTATATAAAATGCCAACTGCAGAAGAAAAGATAAGTGAGAAAGAAGAGAGTATAAAGGAGGAAATCAAAAGTTTCGTAGAGGAGACAAGCAAGATTAACTATGTTGTCGAGATATCACTTCTGGGCTCTATAAGAAGAGGTAAGCGGGTTGGAGCAGATATAGACCTTGCTGTGTTTATTAAGACCACTGATAATATAAATAGTCTTGCCAGGGTCTACCGTAAAGCCTATGGGAAATATCACCATTCCCTTGATGTCTTTGTTTTAAGAGAAGATAGGACATTTCTGGGTCATATATGTTACAGAAGAGGCTGTCCTGTGCAATCAATTGACTGTATAGTGCGAGGGTGTGGAGCTATTAAGTATGTGAGGCGGTTTCAGGATTTTGAGTTTGATGAAAAGAAGTTCTTAAAGGACAGGCCCAAAGTTTTATGGCTTAATCCCAAGCGTAAGAAAAGCATAAGCGATGAATGGGTAAAGGAGACACCTCTGACACACGATTAACGACCCAATAACCTGATAACCTATGCCCAAATTCGCTTTTCACAAAATGCTTTCTGCGGTTATTTTTTTCACAGTACAAACTGTATCTGAAGGAGGATTATATGCCAAAAAGAATGAAAAGGAGAAAGAAAGAAAGAGGGGCTCTGTAAATACCTCTACATTGATGTATTCGGGTATCCTTTTTGTACACTGAAATCAGAAAAGGCGCTTAAATGTGAATATTGCGAGGTTTCACAAGAATACAAAGAGATGATAGCACAACAAAAATCAGAAGAGTATAAACGACTTTGTAAAGGGAGTTCTGTGTATAAAACCCCGAGTATTTACCGGTGTACCCGCCTAGATCATCTGGCAGATAAATATGGACATCTTCCAGAAAGAATGCGTCCCGAGTTAAAGAAAGGGCTTTATGATGTTACAATTGGGGTTTAGTCTCTTGTCAAATTTTAATGATTGATTTTTGATATTTATTCTCTGGGGGTATTATGCAGAATCCATACATTATAGGGAATAGTATATGTCTCCGCCCCGTTGAGGTTGGTGATGCTCCTTTAATCCAGGAGTGGCACAACGACCCGGAGTTACGAAAACTGGCTGGTGCACCGAGATTAGTTTCTATGCTTACCGCCGAGGAAGAAGATATAAAAAATGTCTCTAAATCTGAAGATGAGGTGTATCTTATGATAGTTAAGAAAGCAGATAATAAACCGATCGGATTTATTCGTCTTAATGGTTTGACCTCGTCTGAGCGGATAGTTTGGCTGCGTATAAGTATAGGTGACAAGGCTTCGTGGGGTAAAGGTTATGGAAGCGATGCCATGCGAAGCGTATTGCAATGGCTATTTGGCGAAGAGAATATTCATCGTGTTGAACTCGAGACATTTGCCACGAATGAGCGTGCCCTCAAATTCTTTGAACATATCGGATTCAAGAGAGAAGGCGTGAGACGTCAAGCCCATTTTGCCGATGGACAATATTATGATATTGTATGCTTCGGGTTATTAAGAGGAGAATTTAAGTAGAAGGAGAAAAAGTACCTATGTCAAATCTTAAAATAATAGATACATTTCCAGAGTTTCTAAAAATCTACAAAGAAAGCAAAACAAAACCCATCGGTAAACAAATAGAGCTGTGGGAATTAGTGTATATGTCACAATGGCCAGAGCTCCTTGAAAAGCAAGAAAAGGACTATTCCAGCCAAAATATTAATTGGCGAGAGATAGCAGAAAAGAAGATATTCCCATTTCTGGGTGATAAACTCCCTGCTATGAGTAAAGCCAGAGATAATCTGAATACTCTATGTGCACCCTTATTTAACAAAGCTCAAAAATCACTTGGATTTGACTTTGATGCTGTGTTTGTAATCTATGTAGGAATTGGATGTGGCGCGGGTTGGGCCACGACATTTGGAAACTCACCTGCCATTCTTTTGGGTTTGGAGAACATTGCCGAGAGTGGCTGGAGTGAGCCAGAATCACTGTCGGGTCTCATTGCCCATGAAATAGGGCATCTCGTGCATAATTACTGGCGCGCCAAAGCCAATAGTTCTATAGGTTCCGGGCCACTCTGGCAGCTCTATACAGAAGGGTTTGCACAACGATGTGAACATATAATCCTCGGTAAGAATACCTGGCACCAGGCAACAAATGATAAAGACTGGCTTTCTTGGTGTGAAGACTATAAGAGTTGGCTGGCAGCTGAGTTTTTGCGATTGGTTGATGCGGAAAAGTCTGTCTCTCCATTCTTTGGTTCCTGGTTTTATATTCAGGGCAGGAAGGAATGTGGCTATTTTCTGGGACACGAGTTGATCAAGAAATTTGAAGCCAATGCTACTATAATGGAGATTGCATTGTGGCGTAAAGAGAAGGTGGAAGATCGATTTATGAGTGGATTAAAAAGCATCACCAGGTAAATTTTTTGAATAAGACTTATGACAAGAAAAGAACTTGAAATAGAAAAAAGAAGAGAAAGGGGAAGAAGTCAGCGCTTTATTATAAAAAACATCGGCACAGAACCTATACTCTCTCTCTTCTCTGTAGGGTCAGTATCCGGAAATACCTATCAGGTGGAGATAAGGAGCACGAGCGAACTCATCAATAGATGCAGCTGTCCTGACTATGAAACGAATGGTCTTGGAACCTGTAAACATATAGAGGCAACACTTTTCTGGCTTAGAAAAAACTTCCCAAAAGAATTTAAGGGGGCAAAAAAGGAGGTAAAAAAGAGTTTCCTTACCCTTGCATATGACGGTACTATTACACGAATAAAACTCGTAAAGAATACCCCTGTTTCAGAGATGATTGAAAAACACCTCACCAGGGATAGATATTTCAAGGGGTCTGTCAAAGACCTAAAACGACTGCTTGAGAGAAAGCAGGAGGTTGAGGTCACTGATGAGGTATGGGAATACATAAAAAGTTATGAAGAGAATGAGAGACTCAAAAAAGAGAGAGAAAAACTTATAGAGGAGATAAAAGGTGGAAAAGAGAAATTTGTCAGGCTCAAACATCCCCTCTTTCCATATCAACTTCTCGGGAGTGTATTTTTATCCCTTACCCAGAGGGCAATACTTGCCGATGATATGGGACTTGGGAAAACTGTCCAGGCTATAGCCTCCAGTATATACCTCAAGAAATTGAAAAAGGTAAGGAGGGTCCTGGTAATCTCTCCCGCTTCTCTAAAGCACCAGTGGAAGAGTGAGATAGAAAAATTCTGTGATGAAAAGGCTGTGGTTATTGAGGGAACGAAGGCGAAAAGAAAGAAATTATACAAGGAAGAATTCCTTTTTCATATCCTCAACTACGAACTAACTTACAGGGATAAGGATGAGATTCTCTCCCTGAATCCTGACCTCGTCATTCTGGACGAGGCACAGAGGATAAAAAACTGGAAGGCAAAAACCACCCAGACCGTGAAGAGCATAAAAAGTAAGTATGCCTTTATTCTCACTGGAACGCCACTTGAAAACAGACTCGAGGAACTCTATTCTGTGGTGCAATTTATAGACCCCCTTCTTCTTGGCCCAGCATGGAAGTTTATGGAAAGACACATTGAGAGGGATGAATGGGGTGGAATTGCTGGATATAAAAGACTTGATGAGGTAAGGGAGAAAATTTCTCCAATATTTTTGAGAAGGAGAAAGGATGAAGTCCTGGATGACCTCCCACCGAGGCTCGATGAAACCTACACTATTGAATTGACCGGGGTGCAGAGAATGATTCACGATGCCTATAGAAACGAACTTAAAAGTATCTATGCGAGGAATATAGATAAGGATAAGTGGCCCAAAGAAGACCTTGCGAGGGTTCTTGAACTCATCACCTATATGAGGGAAGTATGCGACTCCACACTGCTCATAGGGGAAGAGGTAAAAGAACACTCCGCAAAGCTCAAAGAACTCTCACTC
>PEYP01000073.1 GCA_002774315.1 Candidatus Stahliibacteriota bacterium CG08_land_8_20_14_0_20_40_26 | reverse complement strand
TGTTAAACTTATATACAAAATTAGAGAACTAATCAAAAATCTTGATTTTACCCAGAGGAGGTGTTAATGCCCAGGAGAAAAAGACCAGAAAAAAGGGAAATACTACCCGAATATGAATATGGTAGTGTCCTTGCACATAAATTTATTAACTGTCTTATGAAGGATGGTAAAAAAGGACTTGCCCAGAGGATATTTTATGAGACACTCAAAACAATAGAAAAAAAAACGGGCAAACCTGGAATTGATATATTCAATCAAGCTATAGAAAATGTTAAACCAATGGTCGAGGTGAAGCCCAGAAGGATTGGTGGTGCTACATATCAGGTACCGATGGAGGTAAGAAAGGAAAGACGTATATCGCTTGCTATAAGATGGATGTTAGACGCTGCTAAAACAGCTCAAGGTAGACCAATGCATGATAAATTGGCCGATGAAATCATAGCTGCATCTAAGAGGGAAGGAAATGCAATAAAGAAAAAGGAGGATACACACCGTATGGCAGAGGCAAATCGTGTCTTTGCACAGTTTAAATGGTAATCAAAGACTTACCTGTCTTCTTCGGTCAATTTGTATACTATATTTTATTCTGTTGCTTTAATAAACCATAAAGGACTTTCAATACATAGATCGTCTTCCCCGGTGAATGAATTTTAGATTGATAGTAGCTCCTCCAAATGGACCTGGGTGGAGGAACGGATAAAATATGGAGTTTGTACTCGAGGCACGCTCACTACATAAAAGGTACAAAGAGGATTCTGGAGAGCTTATCGTTCTCAAAGATGTTTCTCTGACAGTCAAAAAGGGTAAAATCATCGTGATTGTAGGACCATCTGGTTCTGGTAAGTCTACACTCCTCTATATCCTTGGTGGACTCCTGAGACCTACTGCCGGAGAGGTATTCATTGATGGAGAAAGCCTATTTGACCACAATGGCAAGGAACTCGCAATTATCAGAAATAAAAAAATAGGTTTTATATTTCAATTTCATCACCTCTTGCCAGAATTTACAGCACTTGAGAATGTAGCTATGCCTCTATGGATAAGAGGTGAGAACAGAATAGAAAGAGCAAAAGAAATCCTTGAGCTGGTATTGATTGCACACAGAAAAAGCCATCTACCATCTCAACTTTCAGGGGGGGAGAGGCAACGTGTCGCAGTAGCAAGGGCACTCGCAAATGACCCGTCTATTGTGCTTGCTGATGAACCATCGGGGAATCTGGATAGAGAACTCTCCTTATCCCTCCATAATTTAATAAGAAAAATTGCTACAGAAACTGAGCGTACATTTGTTATAGTGACACATAAAGAATCTATGAAGGAGATAGCAGATCGTGTATTCAAATTGGCTGACGGCAGGCTTGAGCCTGTAAGATAAAAGATGAGAAAGCCGTTAATTGCAGGTAACTGGAAGTTAAATAAGGGAGGGAAAGACGCTGTGCAACTCTCCCGCAATATCAAGGAGGGTGTCAGGGATATTAATAATGTTGATGTATTGATATGTCCTCCTTTTACTGCACTTATGAGGGTCTATGAAACCATAAAGGACTCATCGGTAAAACTCGGTGCCCAGAACTGCTTCTATGAAATGGAAGGGGCATATACAGGAGAGATTTCACCACTCTTTCTCATTGATGTGGGATGTGAGTATGTGATCATGGGTCACTCTGAAAGAAGACAGTATTTTGCTGAAACGGAAGATATTATTGGAATGAAACTAAAATCTGCGGTAAGTGTAGGTCTGAACGCGATACTCTGTGCAGGAGAGAAACTGGAAGAAAGGGAAAATGGTAAGGCATTTGATGTCGTAAAAAGACAACTGGAAGGGAGTCTCTCTGACATACCAGAAGATTATATTCAAAAAATAACAATAGCATATGAACCTGTCTGGGCAATTGGCACAGGTAGAACCTGTGAGCCAGATGTAGCGAATAAGATGCATCGGTTTATACGGAACTGGATTGGAGAGAAGTTTGGGAATAAGAGCGCAGAGAAGATAAGAATTCTTTATGGTGGCAGCATCAAGCCCCATAACATCTCCTCCCTTATTGAGAAAGAGGATATAGACGGAGGACTTGTGGGAGGAGCGAGTATAAAGGCAAATTCCTTTCTTGAAATAATAATAGCAGCGTCAAAGAGAACAAGATATTAGACGCGGATTAACACAGATTTCATAAAATAAAAAAATCAGTTTTTATCAGCGTTAATCTGCGTCCCAAAAAAGAAGTTATCGGCGTAAATCAGCGTCAAAAAAATAAAGTCGGGGGGCTTTATGCACACATTTTTGCTTGTTATACATACAGTATGCAGTATTTTATTGCTGATGGTGATACTCCTTCAACCCTCTAAGAGTGGGGGACTCTCAGGTATGTTTGGAGGAGGAGGGACAACATTCTTTGGTGGAAAAGGGGCAGCCCCGTTCCTCACAAAAATTACCATTATACTTGCCGCTGTATTTATCATGACATCTGTGGTGCTCACAACGATGTCAAAAACTCAAGCAAGAACCTCTGCAATAGAAAAAGCCATAGAGAAGGGCGAATTCAGTCCGAGTGGCTGGCCAATACCAAGAACTGGTTCTGTAATAATGGATACAACTGGAGAGTAATAATACCAGATTATGCGTTAATAAACCATTTACCCCGTGAAATAATTTATTTCACAGGGCAGGGATTTTACGAGATTATCACAAGAGCAAAAAGTTGGTTAGTTTGTTGGTTTGTTAGAATCTAACAAACTATCCAACTAACAGACTAATTCCTTACATAATCTGTGAACCGAAGGTCGCCGTTAGGCAACATCTGTGGTTAATGCATATTTTGGAATAATCTTTGATAAGTGATTTCTTTTCGCATGGGGGGAGTATGAATGCTGTCGTTGAAATAGCTGGATTTCAGTACAGGATAAGTAAAAATAAGGTCTTGAATGTTCCAAAACTTGATGCTAAAGAGGGGGACGTCGTGCGTATACCTACGGTGCTTGCAATTTCGAATGGCGATACTATAAAAATAGGCAAACCCTATGTGGACAATGCATATGTGGATGTAAAAGTTCTCAAGTTCGGGAAATATCCAAAGATACTTGTCTATAAATACAAAAAAAGAAAAAAGTACAGGAGAATGAAAGGACACCGTCAGGACTATACACAGATAGAGATAGTAGATATAGGAACGAAATAATATTAGAGAAACCACAGATATTTTTAGCCACGGATTACACAGATAAATCCATATGAAAAAGATTAAATAAAATTAGATCAATCAGTGAAATCTGTGGCTTAAGTAGATCCATGAAATCCGTGGCTCATTTTAGTCGCTTGAGATTGTTTGGGATTTAGATATTAGAATTTAGGATTTGACTTTTAAGAGGGGGGTTTTATGGCACATAAAAAGGGAATGGGTTCTTCCCGTAATGGAAGAGACTCAAACGCAAAGTTTCTCGGGGTAAGGCACTACGGAGGAGAGATAGTACCTGGAGGGACTATACTTGTAAAACAGAGGGGAACAGTTTTTCATCCTGGATTGAATGTAGGTATTGGAGGCGATGACACCCTTTTTGCAAAGATACAAGGAAGGGTAGTATTCAGGAGAACAAGAGGAGATAGAAAAATCGTAGAAGTAACCCCTGTATAATACTAAGTTTGTCATGAGGAGGCGCTATATGCTGATAAAGTATTTAGGTCATGCAGCCTTCTTAATAAGGAATGTAGAGGGGATAAGAATTATAACTGACCCATATTCACCTACACAGGGCATACACTATAAACCTATTGATGAGAATGCAGACATTGTTACTGTTTCACATGAACACTGGGACCACAATGCAGTAGATTTAGTGGGAGGCAACCCTGTGGTAATAAGAAAAGAAGGCGAAAGAAGCGTGAGAGGGATAACTATAACCGGCATCCCTACCTTTCACGATAAGGAAGGAGGAAAAGAGAGAGGGGAAAACACGGTCTTTGTCTTTGACATAGATGGTTTGAGGTTATGCCACCTCGGCGATCTGGGACACAAACTGAACAAGGAGCAAATTTCACTCATTGGAAGGGTTGATATCTGTCTTATTCCTGTTGGTGGATATTTTACAATAGATGTGAAAGAGGCAAAAGAGGTCATAGAATCATTAAACCCGAAAGTTGTTATACCAATGCACTTTAAGACATCCTCTCTTGATTTTCCTATAGCAGGCGTTGAAGACTTTCTGAAAGGCACAGAAAGGGTAAAAAGACTGGGTAGCTCAGAATACGAAATAGAGAAAGATAAATCTCCTCTCGAGAGAGAGGTCATCGTGTTAAAACCTGCCAAATCTTCTTAATTAAAAACCACAGGATTGCGAAAATGCTCCAGACAATTTTGAGATAAATCCTGTGGTTTTTTTGTATATAACAATGAGATATTCTGTCTATACCTCTCCACTTGGCAAGATATTCGTTGTCGCTACAGATTATGGCATATGCGCATTAAAGTGGAACACAGATGAGTTTGTAAATTCCTATGCGAAACTACAGAGGGTAAAAGAGATATTACCGGGATTGGGGCTAAGTCTCTCATCATATTTCGGTGGGCATAAAGAGGATTTCAATTACCCTCTGGATCTGTCCTCCCTGTCTGTATTCACAAGAAAGGTCCTCTGTAAAGTAAAAGAGATACCTTACGGCGAAACAAGTACATACCGTGAAATAGCTACCTTCTTTGAGAAACCAGATGCACAGAGAGCGGTTGGAAATGCGATAGGAAGAAATCCAATTCCTATTATTATACCCTGCCATAGGGTCGTTGCAGAAAGTGGCATTGGTGGATACGGCCAGGGAGTAGGAACGAAATTATGGCTTCTGCTTCTCGAAAGAACAGGTGTGTTTTATCAACTTATCTCCGTTATAAAGAGAACGAGACAAGAATGTCCCTGGGACAGGATACAAACTCATAAATCGCTTATACCCTATTTGAGAGAGGAATGCGAAGAGGTTATCAATGCAATAGAAAGTAAGAAAGAACTTAAGGAAGAACTTGGCGATCTTCTCCTACAGATATTGATGCACTCAGAGATTGCTGAAAATTTCAATATACTTGATGTATGTGAGATACTTATAAATAAGTTGAAAACTCGCCATCCACATATATTTGGGACAAGAACCGCAAATACACCTGAGGATGTTAGAATGATCTGGGAAGAGGTAAAGAGAAACAATTAACAATTCAAAATTAGCAATTAGCAAGTTAAAATGATAGAAGACCACAGACTAATGACCAATGACCATTGACTATTGACCATTGACCCAATGACCCAATGACCTAATCATGGATATAAAAGACATTAGAAATACGGGAATAATTGCCCACATAGACGCCGGTAAAACCACGACTACCGAAAGAATCCTCTTTTACACCCACAAGACACACAGAATGGGAGAGGTGGACGAGGGTACCACAGTAACTGACTATCTTAAGGAGGAGAAGGAAAGGGGTATAACCATAACCTCTGCCTGTGTGAGCTGTAACTGGAGGAATAAACGCATAAACATTGTGGACACACCCGGACATGTTGACTTCACGGTTGAAGTAGAAAGAAGTCTGAGGGTTCTGGATGGGGCGGTTGTCATATTCAGTGCGGTTGAAGGTGTAGAATCACAATCGGAAACGGTGTGGCATCAAGCAAGCAAATACAACATCCCGAGAATAGTGTTTATAAATAAACTCGATAGGGTAGGGGCGGATCCCTCTGAGGCATGCAATATGATGAAGGAGAAACTTGGTGTTATCCCGCTTCTTGTCCAGATCCCCTATGGGGTTGAAAACTCCTTTCAGGGAGCTGTAGACCTTATAAGATGGAATCTCTGCATATGGAAGAAAGACACGGGCAATGAGTATATTTTAAAAGATATACCCCCTGATATAAAGAGATGGGCAAGAGAGGAGAGGGAAAAACTTCTGGAAATGGTTTCTCTGTACAACGACCATATTGCCGAGATATTTCTTGATGGAAAAGAACCATCCTCTCAGGAACTTGTATCAGCAATAAGGGAAGGCACTATTGCAAATCACTATTATCCCACCTTTTTTGGCGCATCGCTAAAAAACATTGGGATACAGCCTCTGCTCGACGGGATAGTTGACTTTCTACCTTCCCCTCTTGATCCCCCACCAATAAAGGGTCAGGCCCCTGATGGAAAACAGATAGAAAGAAGACCACTATCAAGCGAGCCATTTTCTGCACTCATCTTTAAGATAGTCCAAGACCCATTTGGAAAGCTATCTTATATCCGTATATATTCAGGAAAGATAAAAAAAGGGTCCGTAGCGCTCAACGCCAACACCAACATAAAAGAGAGAATTACTCGTATATTCGTTATGTATGCCAATAAGAGAGAGGAGGTTGAAGAAGCGAGCGTGGGTGATATATGTAGTATTGTCGGGCCAAAGGAGATAAAAACCGGCCACACACTCTGTGCAAAAGAACACCCCATACTTCTGGAAAGTCCTACATTTGCCCAACCCGTAATATCAGTATCTATAGAACCAAAAACAAAGGCAGATGAAGGAAAACTTCTATCTGTCTTAAAGATGCTTGAAGAAGAAGACCCTACCTTTACATGCAATTTTAATGAGGAGACTGGAGAGACCATAATCTCCGGAATGGGTGAGTTACATCTTGAAGTCCTTATAAAAAGGATAATACGGGATTATGCTGTACATTCAAGAGTTGGTAAACCACGAGTGAGCTATCGTGAGACGATATGTCAAGAAGCAGAAGGGGAAGGGAGATATATTCGTCAGACAGGTGGAAGAGGACATTATGGTCATGTCGAACTCACGGTTTCCCCTCTGGAAAATGGCAAAGGTATATTGATTAACAACAGTATAAAACAGGGCGAGGTGCCAAAGGAGTTTTTCCCTGCAATAAAAGAAGGAGTTGTTGAATCTCTCGAGGCAGGTATATTTCTGGGATTTCCTGTAGTTGATATAAGAATCAATGTAACAGGTGGCTCATACCATGAGATAGATTCCTCTCCTATTGATTACAAGATATCCGCAGGTATGGCAGTAAAGAGGGCAGTTGAAAAGGCAGAGCCCTGCCTGCTTGAGCCTATAATGGATCTTGAAATAATAGTGCCCGGTGAATACCTTGGGGCAGTTCTGGATGACATCAGTGCAAGAGATGGCAAGATAACCTCACTCCATGGCAAGGGGGACCTTCAAACAGTTATGGCAATCTGTCCATTGCGTAATCTATTTGGTTATGCAACTGCAATAAGATCATTAACACAGGGGAGGGCAGTATATATAATGGAATTTGGACACTATGGTAAGGTGCCACAGGGTGTCGCGGAGGAAATGGCAAGAAAGATCAAGGGATATTAATGTAAAGCGTTAATCCGCGTCCCAAAAAGGGGGCAGAAATATGGAGAAAAATTCTCTTATTATAGATGGAAGATTGCTCAGCATAGAAGAAGTGGTCAAGGTAGCAAGATGCGGCGTAAAGGTCTCATTCTCTTCTCTTGCAGGAAACAGGTGTAAAGAAAGTCGGGAGTGGATAGAAAAGATGGTGGGAAAAGAGCGTCCTATCTACGGTGTTAACACGGGTTTTGGTTCCAAGGAAGGGGTAAAAATAGCACAGAATGACTTGCAAGAACTGCAAAGGAACCTCATTCTTTCTCACTCTGCAGGGGTTGGTGAACCTCTAAATAGAGAGACTGTGAGGGCAATGATGCTACTCAGGGCAAATGCACTCTCAGTAGGACACTCGGGAGTGAGACCGCTTTTAATAGAGAACATTCTCTCACTACTCAACAGCGATGTATACCCTGTTGTCCCGGAGAAGGGATCTGTTGGCGCATCTGGAGACCTCGCCCCACTGGCACATCTTGCACTTCTACTTATAGGCGAGGGCGATGCATTTATTGGCGAGAAAAGGGTATCAGCAAGCCAGGCATTAAAACTTGCGAAAATCTCGCCTATCTCACTCGCCCCGAAGGAGGGACTTGCACTCATAAATGGTAATCAACTCTCAACGGGTATCGGCGTAGTTACGCTTTATGACTGCCTGTCCTTGTTCTCTACCGCTATTGTATCCTCGGCTCTTACCCTTGAAGCACTCCTTGCTAACAAAGATGCTCTCTCTCCTGAATACCTGCTGACAAGGCCACAAAATGGAGTAATGGAGGTTTCCAAAAGCATACTGAGCCTTGTCGAAAATAGCCGTTTCATAGGAAGTGACAAGAAGCATACACAGGATGCATACTCACTGCGGTGTATACCTCAGGTCTACGGATCGGTGCTATCCTCAATGGTGTGGATCAAAAATATTCTGGAGGTTGAAATAAACTCCGCCACCGATAATCCGCTTATATTCCCAACCCTTGACACTGCAGTCTCGGGTGGTAACTTTCACGGAGAACCTATCGCAGTGGCTATGGATCTTCTCGGAATAGTTATCTCCAATCTTGGAAATATAGTAGAAAGACAGATTATGAGACTCGTATCATCTCCTCTTTCAAAAGGACTTCCATCTTTCCTTGCAAAGAGAGAGGGATTGGAGAGTGGATACATGCTTGCCCAGTATACAGCAGCCTCACTTGTATCCGAGAATAAAGTTTTATCACATCCCGCATCCTGCGATTCAATCCCGACATCTGAGGACCAAGAAGACTATGTAAGTATGGCACCAATTGCAGCAAGAAAGGCAAGGGAGATATTTAAAAACACAAGGACCATAGTGGCTATTGAACTTTTGTGTTCGGCAGAGGCAGTAGATATAAGAACAGGGGGAGACTACTCGCTTCTTGGCAGGGGAACAAGGGCGGTTCAGGAGTTGATAAGAGAAAGAATTCCTCCGCTTGTAAAAGACAGGATAGTCTCTAATGACATAAAGATTATGGAAGAATTGATAGAGAAGAATGAAATTCTGGAAAGAATAAAAGATTTAGGTATTACTCTTCCGTTCTATCTCTAATTTCTTAAGAATAATTTCTATTTTTCAGCCTGACCCCGTTTTTCGTTTTTTGGAGGTAAAGAATGAAAAGGATATACGTTGGAATAGATATTGGTTCTGTTAGCATCAATGTATCAGTATTAAATGCACAAAAGGAAGTTTTAAAAGACTATTACCTAAGAATGGAAGGTAAGCCGTTAGAGAGAACCTATAAAATACTAAAAGAAGTATTCACCCTCTATCCAAAAGAACAAATCAAAGGGCTTGCTGCTACAGGCTCAGGAGGCAAGTTACTCGCCAAAATATTAAATATACCATTTGTCAACGAGATACTTGCACAAACTAAATCTACTGGCTACCTGCACCCTGAAATAAAAACAACCATCGAAATAGGTGGTGAGGATTCCAAATTCATTCTTACAGATTACGACGAAAGTCTTGGCATGCACGTGATAAAGGACTTTGCCATGAACACAATATGTGCTGCAGGTACAGGCTCTTTTCTGGATCAGCAAGCAGCAAGACTCGGTCTTTCAATTGAGGAATTTGGTGAACTTGCACTACGTTCAGAGAAGCCACCAAGAATCGCTGGTAGGTGCAGCGTATTTGCGAATACGGATATGATACACCTGCAACAGGAGGCTACACCAGATTACGACATAGTTGCAGGTCTGTGTTTCGCCTTGGCAAGGAATTTTAAGAGCATTATTGCAAAAGGAAAGAAGTTCATCAAACCTATATCATTTCAGGGTGGTGTGGCTGCAAACAAGGGAATGATTAGGGCATTCAGGGAGACACTGGAGTTAAAAGATAGTGAACTCATTGTACCCAAATATTTTGCCTCCATGGGAGCGATAGGTTCTGCACTAACCCTAATAGATGGCACGAATAGAATTCGTGCCTACAATGACCTAGAAGAAATAAATAGATACTTGAAAACACATAAGGAAGAACATAAGGTGTTGGAGCTACTCGAGGAGCCAAAAAGAAAAATCACAAAACATGCGTGGTTAGAGAGGCCGAAATTATCAAAGGATAAGAAACTTGGTGTGTATCTGGGTATAGATGTAGGGTCAATATCAACGAATGTAGTTGCTGTAGATGAGCAGAAGCGACTTGTTGCCAGGCGATATCTTTGGACTGCTGGCCGACCCATAGATGCTGTAAGAAAAGGAGTTGCGGAAATAGGCAAGGAGATAGGCGATTATGTTGAGGTCAAGGGTGCAGCAACGACAGGCTCTGGTAGATATATGATAGGTGACCTTATAGGCGCGGATGTGGTTAAGAACGAGATAACCGCACAGGCAAGGGCATCAATTGAAATAGATCCACGGGTTGATACAATATTCGAGATAGGGGGACAGGATTCAAAGTATATAAGCTTGGAGAATGGTGTGATACGTGATTTTGAGATGAATAAGGTATGCGCTGCAGGTACAGGCTCTTTTCTTGAGGAGCAAGCTGAGAGGCTTGATTTAAACATAAAGGAAGAATTTGGTGAATGTGCTCTATCGAGTAAATCACCTGTTGCACTTGGTGACAGATGTACGGTATTTATGCAATCAGACCTTACAGGTCATCAGCAAAGAGGCACAAAGAGGGAAGATTTGACAGCAGGTCTTGCATACTCTATTGTTCACAATTACCTGAACAGAGTAGTAGGGAATAAGCGTATTGGTAACAACATATTTTTTCAAGGTGCAGTTGCCCACAACAAGGGTGTCGTAGCTGCTTTTGAAAGGGTATTGGGTAACTCCATAACTGTGCCACCTCACAATGATGTAACAGGTGCTATAGGAGTTGCACTTATTGTCATGGAGTATATGAAAAAGAATAAAATTAAGAAAAGTAAGTTTAAGGGTTTTGACCTGAGTAAAAAGAAATATAATATTGATACATTTGAATGCACTGATTGCCCCAACAGATGCAGGATTAACAAAGTCACGGTTGAGGGAGAGCCTCCTTTATATTATGGTTCAAGATGTGGAAAATATGATGTAAAGAAGAAGGAAAGACGAACAGAACTACCAGATTTATTTAGAGAAAGAGAGAAATTGCTTTTCAAATCCTATCATAAAAAGAAAACAAAGGGACCTAAAATTGGCATACCATGGGCACTCATATTTCATGAATATTTACCGCTTTGGATAACATTCTTCCAGGAGCTTGGTTTCAATGTTGTTTTGTCTGATAAAAGTAATAAAAAAATTATACACGATGGTGTGGAATCTGTTATCTCTGAGCACTGCTTCCCAATAAAGGCTATGCATGGACACATATTAAATCTGATTGACAAAGGGGTAGACTATATATTCTTGCCATCACTAATATCTATGCAAAAAGAAGATCACCGTATACAGGAAAGCTACACATGTCCATTTGTTCAAGGTGCACCTTATATAATAAAAGCAGCACTCGATCCAGAAAGCAAGGGAGTAAAACTCATCACACCAATTCTATATTTTAAGCGCGGTAGAAAACATTTGGAGGAAGTACTGACTCAGGTCGCCAATAGATTGGGAAAGGGTAAGGATCTTGCAATTCGTGCACTCGATAAAGCAGAAGCCGCACAGAAGGACTTCTATAAAGCTATAAAAGCCAGGGGCAAAGAGATTTTGGATAACCTCGAGGATAGGGCAATCGTAATTGTTGGTAGACCATACAATACCTGTGACAGCGGACTAAATCTGGATATACCAAAGATATTGCGTGATATGGAAGTGCTGCCCATTCCTATGGACTGCTTAGACTTGGAGCAGATTGATATAGGAAAGGATTGGCCAAACATGTATTGGAGATATGGGCAAAGGATTCTATCGGCGCTAAGAATAATAAAGAAGCACCCAAAACTACATCCCTTATACATAACAAATTTTGGTTGCGGCCCAGATTCGTTCATCCAAAAGTACTTTGCTAAAGAGATGGGCAGGAAGCCATATTTAATTATAGAGGTGGATGAACACTCAGCTCCTGTAGGTGTTGTAACGAGATGTGAAGCTTTCTTGGATACATTGGAAAATGTAAAGGATGTTGTTGAGCCTGCTGTTCGTGTATTTAAAACTTACCGAGCTGATTATGAGGGTAGAACTACCTATATACCATTTATGGGCTATCATTCGTATGCTGCTGCGGCTGCGTTCAGACATTGCAATATCGACGCAGAAGTTATACCGGTGGCTGATGAAGAATCGCTTGAACTCGGGAGAAAATACACTACAGGTTATGAATGCTTTCCCTGTATACTGACAACTGGAGATATGCTAAAGCTTTTGTGTAAATCAGGTATTGATAGATCTAAAGTAGCTTTCTTTATGCCCGAGTCGTGTGGGCCATGCAGATTTGGTCAATATAATAAATTGCAGCGAGTTATCTTGTCTGATCTGGATTATGATGATGTACCAATCATATCGCCAAATCAAGCAGCTAATTTTTATAAAACTTTGAACAAATACGGTCAGGATTTTGATAAGCGTGCATGGGCTGGCTTGTGTGCAATTGATATACTTGATAAACTCCTGAGGCAAACAAGACCATATGAGATTAACAAGGGTGTGACAGATAGAGTTTATAAGAGATCTATAGACAAAATAGTTAAGGCAATCGAGGGTGATGATGATATAAGAAAAGTAATGAATGATATCAGGATGGAGTTTAAGGAGATAAAAGTGGATAAGAGTGAAACAAGGCCTGTGATAGGGATTACAGGTGAGATATACATTAGATCGCATCACTTTGCAAACAATGATATTATACGAACTGTAGAGGAACTTGGAGGAGAGGTATGGCTTTCACCAATTGCAGAATGGTTCTTCTATATCAACTTTAGAAGGAAAGAGGATAACATTATAGATAAGAATTATAAAGAATTGGTCATGCATTGGCTTAAGGATAGGTGGATGAAGTGGACCGAGCATCGCATACAAAAGCCACTCGAGCCTTGCGTGAATTACTTTAAGGAGCCAACGACTGAAGAGGTATTTCGCTACACCAACCCTTATTTACATCAAACGGTAGAAGGAGAAGGACCTCTTACAGTAGGAAAGTGTGTGGATTTTATAAAGAGAGGAGCATCAGGCGTAATAACTGTGATGCCATTCACCTGTATGCCAGGTACGAATGTTGCTGCTGTAATGACAAGGGTAAAGGACGAGTACAATATACCGTATTTGAATATGGCATATGATGGATTGGAACAGTCAACAGCAAGGACAAGACTCGAAGCATTCATGCATCAGGCACGTCAGTCTATGCTGAGACGAGAGGGAACATTGGGGTCCGAGAGAACAGGGCGTTACTTCCAGGACTGAAAAATATTAGGAATCTCTGCCGTCAGGTTATGACCCTCAAAACCTTGCTTTTATCTTTATAGCCTTTCCACCTTACCACAAACTTTTTCCTTGACTTTTCCCCATTTTTGTTATATTATAGTATTAGGACTTCCCAAAAGTCATTTTAATCAAAGGTCAACAAGCAAAGCTGATATCTATTCAAAGAGGAACTCGACGGTGAGTTGTTCCGTTTTGGCTTTGACAAGATACAAGGAATTTCTTTATTTTTTAGTCTCGTCCAGTCCCTGTTGAAAATAAAAAAACAGAGATAAAAGAGGCTTTAATTTAACAGTGACTTGTAAGAGACTCTTATGAGACAAAGACATATTTTTGTTTAAAAAATCTCTTACAAGTCTCTTAGGAGTCCCTGTGAAAAAAAATAAACAACAGTGACTTGTCTGCCCCGCCTTGGCGGGGCAAGAGACTTTTCTACCTGTCGGTAGACAGGTAAGAGATAAAGAATCTTTGGTTTCTTAAGGCTTGGTAAGGTTTCTGTTATATTATACTATGGATTCTGGAGGGAGGATTGAAGTGAAAACCAATCGAAGAAATAAAGGGACCCAAACAAGCTCCTTTGGCACTCCTGGTAGAATTAACCATGATTCTACATCTTTTTACACAAGCAAGTTATATCGTGGGTTACCAAAGGAGCAGAAAGTCAAATATGTAGAAAATCCCATTCCCCCCCAGTTCTCAGACAAAATCTTTTGCAAATCCTCCGAAAAAATGGAAGAGTTACCTGATAACAGCGTTCACCTGATGGTAACCTCACCACCTTACAACGTGGGAAAAGAGTACGATGAGGATCTTACACTCGAAGAATACCTGGGTTTTTTAAAGAATGTTTGGAAAGAAGTCTATAGAGTACTTGTTCCAGGAGGTAGAGCGTGCATTAACGTTGCAAATTTGGGCAGGAAACCGTATATACCTCTCCATGCATTTATAGTGAAAGATATGCTTGATTTAGGATTTTTGATGAGGGGCGAGATTATATGGAATAAAGCTTCAAGTGCAAGCCCTTCAACTGCATGGGGAAGCTGGCTTTCAGCCACTAACCCAACTTTACGAGATATTCATGAATATATTTTAGTTTTTTCAAAAGGCGCATTTGGTAGGAAAAATAACAATAAGAGAAAAAACACTATATCTAAAGAAGAATTTCTTGAGTTTACTAAAAGTGTATGGACATTCCCAGCAGAACCCGCTTATAAGGTTGGACATCCCGCCCCTTTCCCTGTGGAGTTACCGTATAGGCTAATTCAACTTTACACTTTTGAAGAAGATGTTGTTTTAGACCCATTTATTGGTAGTGGACAAGCTGCGATAGCGGCAATAAAGACTGGACGCCATTATGTGGGATATGATATAGATAAAGAATATGTAAAATTGGCAGAAAGAAGAATTAGACAATTTCTAATAGGATTCAAATCCCCAAAATTATTTAATTTCAATAATAAAAACAAAAAGAAATAATCAATACAGCATATGACTGCTTCCGCAAAAGGGCGCCGGTGCCACAGCCTGACCCCGTTTTATTATTTTTTCTTGACATCTATATAAAAATATACTATAATGTTGGCATATGATATATATATTGAGTTTACTCACATCTATATCGTCTCCTCTTGATGTGCATGCATACGACACGCCGAATGATGCTGGTGAATGCATAACGATTGAATGGACCCTCCCGGTAGACGATTCTCTGCTAGGAGGCTATGAGATATGGAGAAGTGAATCACCGGATACGGGATTTACTATGGTCGGATATGTCGGAAGGGGAATATCGAGATTCAGGGATATGAGTGGTATAGAAAATGAAAGAGAATATTTTTATCGCATAAGGGGTCGCAGCAAGAGTCTTGAGTATACTGAATTTTCCTCCTCATCTCTTCCAGCAGTGGCGTTCTACCAATGGTTCAATACGGGTAAGATAAATACCCTGGTAGCAGTCGTAATCTTTATGGCAGTTCTAATATACTTCGTGACTACTGCCAGAAAGGGGAGGGAACTGTCTGTAAGAAAGATAGCAGGACTCGATGCACTCGATGAGGCAGTTGGCAGGGCAACCGAAATGGGCAGGGCTGTTCTATATGTGCCAGGACTTTCATCTATGTCTGATGTTGCTACTATTGCGTCAATAAATATACTTCAAAGGGTTGCAAAGAAGGTAGCAGAGTACGATACTCCTCTTATAGTCCCTAACAGAGACCCAATCGTATATATGGTAGCAAGACAGGTCACAAAAGAGGGATTTATGGAGGCAGGAAGACCGGATGCCTTTAATGAGGATAATGTATTTTTTGTTA
>PEYP01000041.1 GCA_002774315.1 Candidatus Stahliibacteriota bacterium CG08_land_8_20_14_0_20_40_26 | reverse complement strand
ATCACCTAAATTATACACTTTAATTTTTGAAATGTCAAGAAAAAAATTGCAATTTCGTATTTTTTTATTTATAGTCAGCGAATTAAGCGGATTTATCGGATTATTTATGCATCAACCCATTACTATTGCCCCACCTCTGGCGGGGCTCCTACCATTACCCCATTAACCCAATGCCCCATTACCGCATCATCCTCCCTCTCGCTACTCCCTCTATCTCTTTTCTCATCTTAACTGCCTCTTTTTCTATCTCTTCCCTTTCATTTACTACATCTTTCTTAAATTTCTCATCTCTTACATTTGGGATATTTATATCCACATTGAATCCTGCTCCTCTGACCGCAGTTTCCGCCTCAAGTGCACCTACTGCAATATCTGATATTACATTCACATTACATATACTTGCAGCCTCCTTCAACAGTTCAAGTATCTTTTTGCCCTCTCGCATAACTCTCAGAGGAACGAGAATTGCTCTCTTTGTTGCCTCTTCTACTGCCTCATCTCTTTTTTTCTTATCCTCTTCTGTCTTTTTAGGAAGTTTTATCGCAGTTATTATCCCATTAAAGGCTTCTGTGTCATCATCCACAAGTCTTATAAGTTCATCCTTCAATTTTTGTACATTTTCTCCCATCTCCTTGACTGCTTTCCACACATTCTCGTATCCCTTTTTGCCGACTGTGAGACTGCATACCATTGACAGGAGAGCGCCTCCGAGAGCGCCTGAGAGAGCTGATACACTGCCACCCCCGGGAGCAGGAGAGTCCATAGATACCTCATCTATAAAATCCCTTGCGGTCATCTGGAGAAGAGATCTCTGCTTCTCTACCCTGTATTCGATTATCTTTTCATCTGGAATAAATGGTTTTATCTCGGATAGTCCAAGTGTCTGGACAGCAACCCTTATAAGCTCCTTTTCAGGAACACCTGCGGTTTTCCCCTGTTTTAATAGATAGTGTCTCCCTGTCTCAAGTAGTGCGTCCTTTGGAATAAGCCCGACAACTTCACTTCCGGTTACCCTCAGCCCCAGTTTCGCTGCTTCCTTACAACACTCATCAAACACGCGATAGAGGGGAGTTACCTTGTAATTTGTAAGGTTGATAGATACCTGTGCCATATTATACTCGTCAATATACCACCCTACTGCCCTTACGCACTTAAAATTCCCTTTTGTCTTTATAATCGTACCGTTTTCGTCTCTTAAAATCCTTCCCTCTTCATCCCTCTTTGCTCTCCCACTTTCACGAATATTGAGGGCAATCTTCTGTGCAAGTTTTCTGTCCCTTGTATTAAGGTTTACATTGTATGCTATTAAAAATTCTCTTACTCCTATAACAGTTGCACCTGCCTTTTTATCAAAGCTTGCAGGTCCATAATCCGGTACCCAGTTTGGGTCCTTAAGTTTGTCTTTGAGGCCTTCGTATTCTCCTTTTCTTATGTCTGCAAGGCTTTTCCTCTGGGGAGATGTCGCTGCATATTCATAGAAGTATACGGGTATCTTCAGTTCTTCACCCACTCTTTTTGCAAGTTTATGTGCAAGTTCAACGCACTCCTCTATAGTTATACCCGATATTGGCACGAGCGGGCATACATCTGTTGCACCCATTCTTGGATGTTCACCCATATGCCCTGACATATCTATAAGCTCTTTTGCCTTCTTTATCGCTTGAAATGCTGCCTTAACCACTGCCTCCGGTGTTCCAGCAAATGTCACAACTGTCCTGTTTGTTGCCTTACCGGGATCAACATCTAAAAGCGTAGCTCCTTCTACAGACTCAATCTCGTCAGTGATCGCCTTTATTACATTTCTATTTCTTCCTTCAGAAAAATTCGGAACACATTCCACAAGAGCCATATACCCCCCACAGTCATATTAAATATCAAAAATCAAAATGCAAAATTGTTATTTTTGGACGCAGATATGTTAAAGTTATTGAGTTATTAGGTTATTAAGTTATTAAAACAACGACCCTTAGAACACAGTGCTTGCCGATGCTACAGTATAACAGAGCACTGGCTACTCTAATTACTTAATGACTTAATAACTTAATTACTATCTTCATCTGTGTGTATCTGTGTTAATCTGTGGCTTGTTTGGTCTTTGAATTTGCCTATTTTACACCAAAATTTCCTGTTTGTCAAGTATTTTTAAGGTAAGATTATATTTTTTTCAAAAAAAACTTGAAATTTTTGGATTTTTGTGTTATAATATAAATAGATTTTGATGGGTTTCTATATGTCTTCATCTCAATATCTATATTTATGCTGTGGCTGATGTTACTGCCGTCTCTTACCTTGAAGAGTTAAAGGAGGGTGATACTGATTGTTAACATACCTCTGTCTTGGGTCTAATTTAAGAGGAAAATTATCTAATCTACAAGAGGCTGCAAAATGTCTTTCTAAATATGGGAGAATCGTAAAGACATCATCAGTTTACGAAACAGAACCTGTGGCTGAAACCCCACAGCCAATGTTTCTAAATTGTGTTCTGGAGTACGATTTCTCCTCTGCCTCGCCGTTTGAACTCCTCGGATACATTCATAAGATAGAAGCCCATCTTGGTAGAAAAAGGGGTAAAAGATTTGCGCCAAGGACGATTGATATAGATATACTCTTTTTTGGCGATATGCTTATAGACGCCCCTGGCATTATTATACCTCACCCCAGGCTTACCGAGAGACTATTTGTGCTTGTTCCTTTGAAGGAGATTGCTCCTTTTTTTATACATCCAAAAGAAAAGGTATCCATAACAGAATTGTATAATAGAATCTATGAAGGTAATTACTACTGTAAAAAATATGCAGCTCCTCTCTTATGAACTCCGAAAGGAAGAGAAGATAGGGTTTGTCCCGACGATGGGTTTTCTGCATAAAGGGCACCTCTCCCTTATAGATAGAGCGAGGTCTCTATCTGAGATTGTTGTAGTAAGCATATTTGTAAATCCAAAGCAATTTGGACCATCTGAAGATTATCTGACCTATCCGAGGGATTTTGAGCGTGATAAACAACTTCTTAAAGAGAGAGATGTTGATATACTATTTTATCCAGACATAAAAGATATGTATCCCACAGGTTATTCAACCTATGTAGAGGTAGAAGGATTTGATGCTACACTCTGTGGAGCAAGAAGACCAGGACATATGAGAGGGGTTGCTACTGTATGTATGAAACTTTTTAACATTGTTAGACCGCATCTTGCAGTGTTTGGAGAAAAGGATTATCAGCAGGCGATACTGATAAAGAGAATGGTTTCTGATACGAATCTTGATGTAGAGATAGTCCTCTCTCCCACTGTTAGAGAAGGTGATGGACTTGCAGTCTCTTCAAGAAATATACACTTGACGGACAAGGAGAGGAAAGACGCTGCAGTTCTGTATAAATCCCTGCTCTTCGGAAAAAATCTGGTAGAAGAGGGTGAGGATAATACAGATAAAATTATTAAAACAATACGCAAGATGATAGAAGGGAAAAGGACGGCACGAATTGATTATATAGAGGTGGTTGACAGTAAGAACCTAAAACTTGTAAAGACCATAAACAAACCGGTACTACTCGCCCTTGCTGTCTATTTTGGCAGGACAAAGTTAATTGACAACATAATCGCAGTTCCAAAATGGCAGATTGGAGATTGCAGATTTTAGATTGTAGATTCAATTGTTGTCGTTGCGTCAATAACCTAATGACCTAATAACTTAATGACCTAATAACTTAATGACCTATTGACCCAATTACCTGTTGACTCTATGTCCCAATGACGCTACGACCCTATGACCCAACGACTTAATGACATAGAACCTATGGATAAGCGTAATTTCTGTATAATTGCCCATATAGACCATGGAAAATCTACCCTTGCGGACAGGATGCTTGAGATTACAGAGACCATCCCAAGGAGACTTATGAGGGAGCAGGTTCTGGATAGGATGGAGCTTGAAAGGGAGCACGGAATAACGATAAAGGCACATCCCATAAAAATGGAATATAAGGGGTTTATACTCAATCTTATAGATACGCCGGGGCATGTTGATTTTTCCTATGAGGTGACAAGGAGTCTTGCTGCATGTGAGGGAGCAATCCTTCTCGTTGATGCAGTTCAAGGGGTTCAGGCACAGACTATGAGTAATCTTTATATGGCACTTGACGCTGGTCTTATAATAATTCCAGTCATAAACAAGATAGATCTTCCAAATGCACACATTGAGGATGTAAGGAGAGAACTTATAGATCTGCTTGATTCAGATGAGATACTCCTTGTGTCAGCAAAAAACGGATGGGGGGTTGAGGAACTTATGGGAAGAATAATAGAGAAGATTCCATCACCTCGAAGAGAAGGCTCCCTTTTACAAGCGCTCATATTTGATTCGTACTACGATGAATATAGAGGAGCTATTCCCTATATAAGGGTTATGTGTGGAAGTATAAGAGCTGGCGATATTATTCAGTTTTTTAGAGGTGGGAAGACCTTTGAGGTGCAGGAAGTGGGTTACTTCTCCCCTGACAGGACAAAATCAGAGGTTCTTGAATCAGGAGATGTAGGGTATATAATTTGCAATA
>PEYP01000097.1 GCA_002774315.1 Candidatus Stahliibacteriota bacterium CG08_land_8_20_14_0_20_40_26 | reverse complement strand
GTTCTATGCGGTATTGTGACCTATCAAAAACTTAGTTGTAGGCACAAATTTAATTTGTGCTATTACTCGGCATCTTCGCCCAAAAGCCAGATTAATCCCTCTCTTAAAGTATCTCTCCAGAGCCCCCAGCTATGTCCTTGAGGATACTTTCTTAATTCTACATCTTTAACAGAGGGATTCTTCTTGAAATCATAATAAAACCACATATTCGGGCTAATCAAACCTAGTTCATAGGTTCCTACAACCATAAATATTCTAACAGGATAAGGCGCTTTAGAAATTTTTTTACCATAAGTCTCTCCAAAGTATTCATCATACGCACACATAAAGGCTCCCGAATGGCTTAAAATATATCTAAATTTTTCTGGATATTTGTAAACAATATATGTTATTATAGCCCCTCCATTTGAAGGACCTATAAGTGCTCTTCCTTCTGCATCATCTCTTGCTGAGTAATTCTCCTCAACCCAGGGAATAAGTTGATTTACAAAGAAATTTACATATACATCTTTTTTGGCCAAGATATAATCATTTTCTCTATCTATGGGATCTACAAAAACTGCTAAAACTGGCTCTATTTCCCCTTTATCAATCATATAATCCAATGTATTTTTTGTTTTCCCGAATTTTATATAATCACTTCCATCTTTAAAGTAAAGTACCCTGTATTTCTTAGTCTCGTCATAATTGGGGGGTAGATATATTTTCACCTGCCTTTCTGCTATAATCTTCTTACCCTCTTTGATGGCTTCACATTCTACCACCTTTTCTATAATTTCTCCATGAGCAATATCCTCATAATAATTTACCTCTAAATGCTCTGGATAACCAGGCATCCTCAATTCTGAGTTTGCTCCAAAACCTCCCTCACAAGTTTTTGGATTTAAAGGGTCTAAAATACCTGTAGTATCATCAACCAAAAACTTATAATTGAGCCTTGCGTCTTTTTCATAATCTTGTTTCAAATAAAAAAGATTCGTGCCTTCTACTTTATTTAAAGATATTGGGAACGCTTGCCACCCTGTCATATCTCCCATTAGTTCCACCTTAGCTCCTTTTCCTTTATACACAAATATAGCCTCATACGCATTTACAACAGGAAATTCCAATTTTTCTTTTAAAATCTCAAATTCCCTGTCAACAAAATCCTGTCTTTCTTCGACGGGTAAATTTTCTACTCCTTCAACGAATTCTGTGAATAAAGCAATATTATCTATTACTATTTCTTCCCCATATAAAAAATATCCTACTGATATCAAAACCCAGACAACAATATTTCTTAAAACCCCTCTTTTGTGTCTCATAACACACCTCCTTCTACTGATTGTTATTTAAAATTAACCACAGAGTTGCCTTGCGGCGACCTTCGGTTCACAGAAAATACAGAGCCAGATTGATCACTTTCAAATATCCTTTTCAAAACCTTTGCAAAACTTCTTGCATTCTCCAGGTCTTTTTCGTTAGGCCTGCCTTTATTTACCCCGCCAAAGGGCTTTACCCAGAAAGGATATGTATCCCAACCCCTACAATTAAACTCTCCGATTATACGAAAACCCTTTTCCAATAATTTCTTTTTCAATGCCTTATCAAACTCGTGAAAAAATCGCGTCTTTTTTATCCCACTTGTTGAAAAAATAAATGCCCTCTTGCCTTTTTGATTATCTAATTTGTTGATAACCTCAAACAGACTTTTATGATGTCTGTCATGATAAATTCCCGAGCCAAAGCCAATTAAATCATATTTTGAAAGGGTAGTTATATCTACTTCATCTGGTTTTACCAGTTCTGCGTTAAGGATCTCGGCCATTACTTTGGCAATTTTTTCAGTATTGCCGTGATGCGTTGAATTGTAAATTATTAATGTTTTCATCTCATAAGTGGTTGAGAGCTACTTTTCGATAAACTGTCCTGTTTTCAAACCATAACCTTTTGTTAATTTCGGATAATCTTTGTCTATTGTCCCACTAGTCTGTATGAATGTGATTTTCATAATAAATTAAAGACCTAACTCCAGCGTCTCCTCTTAAAATTATTTCTTTAAACACCAGAGAACTGCCTTTTTCATTAAATCCCAATCCGAACCCCGGTCATCTAATTTATCCTCACCAAAATAGGTTACACCATTAATCATGGTGTCTTGAAGGGTGACGCCATCGCGGTCACTATCCTCCTCGAATTCGGGGTGCGTGCCAATAATAAATACCCTACCCTCACCATAATCAAAAGCTATCATTGCGGGCTCCATATTCCCTTTGTCGTACCTGCCTAAAATGGTCACACCAGCATCTTCGTTTGGTATTAAAACTGGTCCCCAATAATAAAGAATCCATGCAGAATCTAGCTCAGATTGTGTTATGGAATGCGTGGTGTCAACGATGTTCACTTTACACATCCCATACTCAGGATAAGGAACAATCTCATCAATGGGTCCTTTGGTTGTGCCCGGGAATATACCAAGGGGCGTCATTGGAAGTTGACTTCCTTGCCAGATGACCTTCTCTCCAGCAAAGTAAGCTCCACCACAAATGCCAATATAACCTCCTCCATCACGAACAAAATTCTTTATCTTCTCCTTGTCTTCCAAGGAAAGATCCTGAGCATATTGATACATATTTCCACCCGGGATACACAGGATTTTGAAATTGCCGAGCCCGTCGTTGTTAATGCGACCTGCTTTCACCAATTCAACTGTATAACCCATCCATTCAAACATGTTTTGAGTAGCCTTGATACAATCTTCGTCGGCGCCCCGGTCCGAATAAAGGGCTATATTAGCAGCTTTACCCTGTGGGCTCTGGCAATGGGTAAGGAATAAAAGCGGCAAAAGAACGAGTAACCCGCTCATCAGCCATTTCCCCCTTTTCCTTCCTTCTTTTTGACTCATCTCAATCTCCTGGTTTAATGTTCCATTACACCTGATCTGCGTGTTTATAATTTATCTTTTAATCTTACTCTTTACGGTTTTACTATCTTTAAAGATTGAATCTACGAATTTGTTGGCTTCTGGAGCCAAAAGCTCCCGATACTCCAGGCAAATCACTTTAGCCTTCAGCCCTGTCCTTCTCTCGATTTTACTATCGGAACTTCTAAAAATCCCGGTATTTTCTTGCCGATAATCTTATAAACATTTTTCAGTGTGTTTCTAAACATCAAATCAAATCCTTCATCATCGCCAGAATTCATATCTTCTCCATACCACCAGAACCAGTCACTTCCTTCAGCTGCATAAATCTCTTCAAAAGCTCGAACCAGTTTATCGGGTTCAGCTTCTCCACCTTTTTTATATACTTCAAGATCCTTTCTGGTTCTACCCAAATATTCCCAGGCGAGATTCTCTTCCCCTTCACCAATCCAGATATTAAAGTTCGGTCCCATCCAGGAGCCACCCCAGAGATTCTCAATCTTTTTCTCCGGGGGATGCTTCTTTAGATATTCTGAGGGGGTAATGGTCTTTATTATTGGATCACCCGATAATTCAGAATAAAGGGCATTTAAAAATTCTTTTCCATCGTCAGAAAAAAATTCCCAGGCATTTTCACCATCCGAGGCAAGTGTCACTAAATAGGGCTTATCTTTTGGTAATCTCGCATAGATATTGTGTAATCTATCGATAATATCCTGAGCCGCTTCTTCTGCCTTCATCCGCGGATGCTTCCCCCATAAATCAAGTATATATCTCTCCCGGAAAATTACCGATAAAGTCTTGCCTCTTCTTTCGCAAACATAGGGTTGACACAACAATTCTGGATTAAGGATATTCCCCCCGATATCTCTTTCAATCTTTATATTCAATGATTTCTCAAGGACGCATTCATCGGTGGCTATCCATTTAACTCCCGCGCCAGCGATTATATCGACTACCTCCTGGGATACCGCCGACTCACTGGGCCACATTCCGAGTGGTTCTCTTCCAAAGTATTTCTTATACAGTTCTATTCCCTTTAAAACCTGAGCTTGAGCATCTTCGGGATAAGAAAATCTTTCCAGGGGCAAGGATATTTCCGGTGCACTCCTCTTTGCCAGATCGGTATCATAGATGAGGGGAAGTATGGGGTGATAAAAGGGAGTAAAGGTTATTTCAATCTGAGCTTTATTTTGAAGCTTCTTATGTTCCGGAATAATCATTTTCAGAATCTCCAGATGTTTCTTCAGTATGATATTTTTCTCTTCCTCGGTGAAGTTTCTACTCTTATCCAGTATAAATCGGATTGACTCTTCTTTTTTAAAATCCGGATCCAGCCAGGCGAGATTAAACCACACCTGCAAATCAAGATAGTCCTGGGTAGTAAATTCACCTATTTTTTGCTCCAGTGTCTTTGAAGATATAACCCGTCCCCCTTTCTCTATAACCCGTCCCCTCTTCTCTAAAAGTTCTTTATAACGAGAATAGGGTTCAAGCAGAGTCTTCTGGTAAATATCAAAAAATCTCAAGAGAATAAATCTCCTGTCCTCACGGCTGAGTTCGCTTGCCTTTTTCTGGGAAAGATAAAAATATTTATCTTGCCCGCCGCTAATTATATCTTCCAATTGGATAATCAGAGAAGGTGTAAGATTAAAGGTCTGGTGAATTTGGGGATATTTTTCCAATATGCTCGCCATATCATAATAATCTTTAACGGCGTGCATTCTTACCCAGGGCTTAGCATATAAACCACTCTCTGGCTCTTTGGCATACAGGGGTTGATGCTGATGCCAGAGTATTGCTAAATACAAAGGAGGTTTTTCTATCTCTTCTGCCCTCACAAAACTACTTCCCATCATTCCTCCTACAAAAACAAACAAGATAAATTTCTTACACCGCATTACACCTCCCCGAAAATGGACCCATTCCTTTTTTGTAATTTTACCACCTATTTTATAAAAAGTCAAGAAAAAATTGGACGCACCTGCCTGCCGGTAGGCAGGGATTAACGCAGATTCTCACAGATAGGTATAAATCAAAAAGCCAAAATCTAAAATATGTTTATATTTGCACTATGAATATTAAAAAGTCTCTCTCAATCTCTTAAAGTCCCTGTCAAAGTATACTTTCCTATACGATCAAGAAATTTTTGGGGAGGTTCTGGGAAAGGTGTTTTATAACAGGGATTTGAAGAGACCTGGAAGAGAATTTAAGATAGTTATTCAACAGGGACTTGAAGAGACTTGAAAGAGACATTAAAGAATATCCAATTTCAGCCTGACCCCGGGTTTTTACTAAAAATAATTCACCTGTTCTTTGAAGATATTGATATTGAATATTTTGTCAAAATGATTAAGCAAATTCAAAAATCGCGCTTTACCATCGGTTGTAAGCCAGTAATTTCCGTCTGTTATCCAATAGAATTTAAAATTAGAAAAGTTCTTTTTGATATACTCATTCAAATCTACATACTCGTTTTGGTTTATTCCAATCTTTGTTCCTGATGTTGAGTAAAAATTTATTTCGAATAAGTATTTAGGTTTGTGGTTGCTAAAAATAACAAGATCAAACTTCTTAGGCTTGTTATCTCTAGGTTTAATTATATTCTCTATGTAGCGTTCTGTACAAAAAATCTTATCATTGTTTAGCACACAAGAGTCAATTTGCTGGCACAAATCATGTTTTAAAGTATGTATGCCTTTTCCATTCAATAAGCAATCTATATTTTTATAACCATTACTTTCCAATGTCTTTATTATCTTTATCTTGGGATAGTTCCCGTGTAAACCTTTCACATCAAGGGGTATTCTTTTATTTTTAAGGTACGTTTTAATATTTATTGAATCGAGCACCTCGTTTAAGTTTAAATTACTTAGTAAATAATTGGAAAATCTTATAGAAAAATCCTCAAACTCACTCTTTAGAATTCGTTTTTCCAATATACTGAAATTATTA
>PEYP01000051.1 GCA_002774315.1 Candidatus Stahliibacteriota bacterium CG08_land_8_20_14_0_20_40_26 | reverse complement strand
AGAATGGATGCAAGAGCTATCCCATGTCCACACCCGGAGCACCATATAAACGGGAGTTTTTTCTTTCTCATGTAGTTAATCGCAATCTCAGTCTTCATATTGACCTTAAGGTTTCTTCGGGATGTGTATAATTAACCACAGAGTTCACAGAGAACGCAGAATTTTTTTATTTTCTCTGTGCTTTCTCTTAAGTCTCATGTCTATCTAAACCCTGTGATAGAGCCGAAAAAACTAATTCCTTTATTCTTATGGTATCGCCACTTTAAAGAGGAAAAAACGAATCAAAATTTATCAAATTTTTTACTTCCTGTTTTTGAACCGCAGAGAAATCAGAGAACACAGAGTTTTCATTTACCTTTTCTCTCCGCGACCTCTGTGAACTCTGCGGTTACAACTTTGTATCCTTTGAAGTTTATTCATAAATTTTACATAGTATCTCTTCGGGTGTAATTATTGTGCCATCTGCCTTTCCAATAAACCTAACATCGCATTCTGATGCACGCTCAACCTCTCTCACAATCTGACCAAGATTCATCTCACAAACATATATCATATCCACCTTCTTTGATAATTTCTTTACTTCTTCATATGGAAACGGCCATAACGTGCTTGGTCTTACAAATCCTATTCTTTTTTCCTTTTTTCTTAGTTCGTTTACAACCCTCAAACTACTCCTCGAGGTTGAGCCATACGAAAATATACAGATTCTGGCATCATCCATAAACCTTACATCTAAATCCCTCACATCTGCTTCTTTTATCTTGGTTGCAAGCCTTTGCTGAAGTTTTTGAACCTTTTCTGGATTTGATGTTGGGAATCCTGTTTCATCATGCGCAAGACCTGTTATGTGAAACCTGTAACCTCTGCCGTACGGAGCGAGTGGTGGGACATCGTATCTTGAATCAAATGGAAGATATTCTTGTGGTGGGACATTTGGGAAGCCCCTCTCTAATATTTCTATACTTGTATCTAATTCTACTTTCTCTCTCAGGTGTGCAAGAATCTCATCCGAAAGAAGGATGACTGGTGTTCTGTATTTTTCAGAGTAGTTAAATGCCCTGATTGTAAGAGAGTAGCATTCCCGGACAGAGAACGGTGTAAGAACTATTATTGGATGGTCACCATGTGTACCCCATCTTGATTGCATGGCGTCGCCCTGTGATGGGTAGGTGGGAAGACCTGTCGAAGGTCCCCCTCTCTGGACATCAACTATCACACAGGGAATCTCTCCCATAGCAGCAAATCCTATGTGTTCTTGCATCAGGGAGAGGCCAGGGCCTGATGTTGCTGTCATAGATTTTATACCTGTGAGGGAAGCACCAAGGCAGGCACCAAGACTTGCAATTTCGTCTTCCATCTGGATGAATTTTCCTCCCAGGATCGGGAGTCGGAGGGACATCAGTTCTGCTATATCAGAGGATGGTGTAATAGGATAACCACCAAAGAATCTGCATTTAGAGGCAAGCGCTCCTTCTACAATTGCCTCATTACCTGAGAGAAGCAAAGGCATACTATTCCTCTTTTGGCTTTCTTCTCATCACCTTTTCCATATCTACCAGTTCCAACATACAGATATTGGCACCGTCTCCTTTTCTCTGGCCAAGACTGAGAATCCTTGTGTATCCGCCGTTCCTATTCTTATATACAGGGGCTATCTCATCCCACACTTTTTTAACAGTTTTTTTATCTCCTGTGAGAGAGTAGGCAAGTCTCCTGGAGTGGAGATCGCCCTTCTTGGAGAGGGTGATGATCTTTTCGGCAAGAAGTCTCACCCCCTTCGCCTTTTCATTAGTCGTCTTTATAGAATGATGGGTAACGAGAGATATCACAAGACTTTTTAGCATTGCATCCCGTTTTTGCTTTTCTCTTCCCAATTTTGCAATTTTGGAACGGTGTCTCATTTTCCCTCCAGTTTTGAGGGTTCCATACCGAACGAGAGTCCGTAACTCTTCAGTATGGTTGATAGTTCCTGCAATGATTTCTTACCGAAGTTGGGAAATTTGAGCATTTCCTGCTCTGTCATCTGGACAAGGTCTCGCAGGGTCTCAATACCCGCTGTTTTCAAACAGTTGGCAGCCCTCACTGATAGTTCCAGTTCCGATATCTTTATATTGAGTGTCTTTTTGAGTCTCTTTTTGTCTTCAGGCTCTTCTCTTTCCCTCTCGATAGTAATTTCGCGGAGTTTCAAAAATGGCTCGATATGGTCTCGTAAAAGGGCAGCTGCTATTGTTACTGCATCCTCTGGTTTAATTCTTCCGTCTGTCCAAATCTCAAGAATAAGCTTCTCGCGGTTCTTTACACCGACACTCTCAACCTTAAAATTTACTCTCTCAATGGGTGAGTAGAGCGCATCTATAAATATTGTACCGATAGGTGCACGGTTATAACCAGGAAGTTCCTCTCTAGGTACATATCCTCTTCCTGTAGTCACACCGAGTATTACATTCAGGTTAACATCATCTTTCATCACTGTTGCTATAAGATGTTCAGGATTTATTATCTCAAAAGTCCCATCAGATTCTATATTTTTTGCATAAACAGGTCCCTTTCCCTTGATAGATAGTTCTATCTCCTTTTCGAACTTGTCAAACAATTTTATCTTTATGCCCTTGAGATTGAGTAGAATATGGGGAAGATCTTCCAGAACACCATCTATGGTCGAAAACTCATGTAAGACGCCATCTATTCTTACGAATGAGATCGTAGAACCTTGCATAGAGGAGAGCAATGTTCTCCTGAAAGCATTTCCCAGTGTAGTACCAAAAGATCTCTCAATGGGAGATAACACAAACCTTGCGTATTTGTCATCAGCCTCGACTGTTTTTATCTTATCAGGTATTTGAAATGGTCTCAATTTCATTCCTACCCCCTATAGCTGTAAATGTTGTGTATAGTATTAACCACCGAGGACAAAAATTTAAAAATTAAATATCAAAATGACAAACCAAAAATCCAAAAGGGCCACGGATTTCACTGATAAAAAATATTTCAATCTGTGAAAATCTGTGTAATCTGTGGTTATGATTTTGATATTTACATTTTGATTATCTCTGCGAACTGGATGGTTTTGTTTTTTACAAAGCTACTTAGAATAAAGTTCAATGATAAGTCTCTCCTCTATTTCCTCTGGGACATCGTCTCTCCTGGGGAGACTTACAATCTCAATATTTAAAGATTCTTTGTCAAATGTGATCCACTTTGGAGGTGTAACCTTCATAAGTAAAGCATCTTCTAAATTTGGAGGTACTTTAGTCTTTCTCAGAGTTATTACATCAGTCACTTTTACCGCATAAGATGGTATATCTACCCTTCTATTGTTCACCATAAAATGGCCATGTGTAACAAGTTGTCTCGCTTCCATTCGTGATCTTGCAAGTCCTGTTCGGTATATAACATTATCAAGACGGAGTTCTAATTCCTTGAGAAGTTCCTCTCCTGTTACTCCCTTCTTCCGTGTAGATTTTTCAAAATAATTTCTAAATTGGTGCTCTGTCAACCTATACATCCTCTTTACTCTCTGTTTCTCTCTCAGATGTCTTCCGTAATCTGTCTCTTTACGCATAAAGCCCTTGCCGAGTTCTCCGGGTCGCTTACGGTTTTTCTCTATAGAGCACTTTGTTGATGAACATCTCTTGCCTTTTAGAAATAACTTCTTACCATCCCTTCTGCATAGTCTACAAACTGGTCCGTGGTATACAGCCATACTATATCCTCCTCTTCTTTGGTGGCCTACAACCGTTGTGAGGAATAGGCGTTACATCTCTTATATATGCTATGGCAAGCCCTGCCGCCTTGATAGCCCTTACAGCAGAATCCCTACCTGCGCCAGGACCCTTAACCCATACCTCTACATTTCTCATTCCAATGTCTGCAAGTTCTTTTGCAATTTTTTTTGCGCAGATACCTGCTGCGAATGGAGTTCCCTTCTTGGACCCTTTGAAACCAATACTTCCAGCACTTGCCCATAAAAGACAGGCCCCTTTCTCATCTGTTATTGTAACAATCGTATTATTAAATGTAGATAGTATATGAACTATACCTTTTTCAGGCGCTTTTCGCAGTCTCTTCTTCTTCATTTAACCCCCCACTATAATTTCAAAATCCAAATACCCAATTTCCAACAAAATTCCAAAACCCTAATGCCAACTTAAGTACGTCCCATTTTTTTGATGTTTGGCATTTGATATTTTATTGGAAATTTGTAATTGGAAATTAGACATTTTTTTTTATTTCTTTGCTTTTGCCTTCTTTTTAAGTGCGATCTGTGCCTTCCGTGGACCCTTTCTCGTTCTGGCATTTGTCCGAGTTCGTTGACCCCTTACAGGAAGTCCTTTTTTATGTCTGATACCCCTTGCGCAATTTATGTTAATAAGCCTTTTTATGTTCTCCTGGACCTCCTGCCTCAATGCTCCTTCTATTTTATAATCAGATTCTATTACGCTCCTGAGTGCCTCGACCTCCTCATCAGTTAGGTCCTTTATCCTTCTGTCAGGAGATACCTTACTCTTTTGCAGTATATTATGTGATGTAGAAAGGCCAATACCGTATATATACGTAAGGGCTATCTCAATCCGTTTATTTGGTGGAAGTTCAACTCCCGAAATCCTCGCCATCCGTCCTCCTTGGTAAAATCAAAGTATTGTCAAAAATCTAACCACAGAGAACACAGAGATTTTGATTCATTAAAGATTTCTGAAAGATCTTTGTCCCTCCCC
>PEYP01000058.1 GCA_002774315.1 Candidatus Stahliibacteriota bacterium CG08_land_8_20_14_0_20_40_26 | reverse complement strand
ATTCTAAAAGTGTCTCATAAGGAATCTCTTCTAACTCAAAGTTGATACCTGGCAAAATCTTTCTTAGTGCATTCATAGCAGCCTCACGGCATAATGCCTCCAGGTCAGCACCTACAAAACCGTGTGTAATCTGAGATAACTTATTTAAGTCCACATCCTCAGCTAAAGGCATCCCACGAGTATGAATGTGAATAATCTCTAATCTTCCGGGTTGGTCAGGAATGGATATCTCAATCTCCCTATCAAATCTACCAGGTCTCCTGAGAGCCGGGTCAATTACATTAGGAATGTTGGTTGCCGCAATTACAATAATTTCACCCCTTGCCTCTAACCCGTCCATCAATGCTAAAAGCTGAGCCACCACTCTTCTCTCCACTTGTTTCTCACCACCCATCTCCTCTCTTTTTGGCGCTATAGCGTCGATCTCATCAATAAATATTATTGATGGAGCATGAGATTTAGCATCCTCAAATACACTCCTTAAGCGAGCCTCTGACTCACCATAAAATTTACCCATAATCTCGGGACCGGTGATATGAGAGAAATAGGCATCAGTCTCATTAGCAACCGCTCTCGCAATCAAAGTCTTTCCGCATCCGGGGGGCCCATGAAGTAATACCCCCTTGGGCGCAGCTATACCTAAGCGCTCAAAGACTTCGGGGTACTTTAATGGAAGTTCAATCATCTCCCTTATCCTTTGAATCTCTTTATCCAACCCGCCAATATCTTCATAAGAAATTCCGGGTACCCTCTCCCCAGCTAATGCTTCCCCCTTTATTCTTATAGTAGTGCTCGGATGAATAAGCACCACTTCCTTTGGAACAGTATTTACGACCTTAAAATCCTGGCTCCGCGTTCCAAAGAGGGTTGCCCTTACCCTATCTCCTGTAATTACCGGCAAGCCTTCAAGCAATTTGCCTATATACTCAGAGTGCCCAACTCCTGGCAAAGCCCTCATTGGAGTTATTGGTGATAAGGATATGGTTCGCGCAGGATTATAGGGTACCTTCTGGATTTCTATCTTTTCATCTAAAGAAACACCCGCATTCTCACGTATAATACCGTCTATCTGGATACAGGATTTACCCCTATCCTCAATATAAGCAGGCATCACCTTTGCGGCCGTCTTCTTCTTTTCCCTAAGCTCAATCACATCACCTATCTCAACACCAATTTTTTCTAAATCCTTTGGGTCTATTCTCGCTATTCCTCGACCCACATCCTTGGGCTTGGCTTCAGCTACACGCAATGTTAAAGTTTTCGCCATTGCCTTGTTGTCTTGTGTTATGTGTCCTGTGTCTTGCGTCATGCGTTTTCTACTGCTTGGACGAACTTGTTTAATTTTCGCCCCAATTTATCGTATTCTTTCATAAAGTGGTCAAATTTTTCTTTATTTTTTAAGGATTTGGTCTCAAATAGCAACTCAAGATGTTCTATTGTCTCTTCGCAAGAAGAATGAGCATACACCAAGAAACGTATGTAATCCTGTTTATAGCGCTTTCTCCCAAATCCCTCCACAATATTTGATGGAACTGCCTTTGAAGACCTCCTTATCTGGCTCCCCTCTTCATACATCTCAAACTTTGGGAGTTCCAAACTCATAAAGTGAATCTCCACAGCCAGTTTGTGGGCCATCTGATATATTTCTAAATCTCTATAACTTTGTATTCTGACCCCTTGCGATATGTGTCTTGAGTTCTATATCTTGTGTTATGTGTCCTGCGTTGTGTGTGACTTATAACCCATAACTCACAACTCATAACCCACGACTCACGACATTTTTTTCAATTTAATTTCCAATATCCCATTCTTATAAGCAATCTCAGGTTCGCCTTTAACCTTAGGAGGAAGGAGGACTTCTTTTGAGTATTTTCTTTCGCCTGTGGCAGCAGACAGATGCAAAATATCATCCTCTACATCAACTTTAATATCCTCAGCAGATACACCTGGCATCTCAACAATCACCGAAATATGGTCCTTTTCATCAAAGACATCCACTATTGGTTCTCTTACCTCTTCTACTACTGGGCCTTTTGGTGTCTTCTTAATGTTGCCAAAAGTCTCTACTTTTGGCTCACCACCTGCCAGCGTGCGTATGTTAATCCCATAGATACCTTTTACCTTTTCGCCAAATTTTATCTCGCCTTCCTTCTTAAACTCTCCCGCTTGTTCTGCCAGCTTGGATACCTGATTGAGCAAATCACCCAGTCCTTTGAATAGCCCTCCAAGTCCGAACCCAAACTCCTCTTCTTTCTTCTTCTCTACCATAATCCCCCCTATAGATTAACCACAAAGGACACAAAGAGCACAAAGATTTATAAAATTATCCTTTTTATCCCTTCTTTGTGTGCTTGGTGGTCTTTGTGGTTCCAAAAAAGATTGATCCCAAAGACAACTATAAAATTAAAAAGTCTTCCATTTAGCACGGTCTTCTAAATATCTTTGCAAACCTTTTCCCTGCTGGGGCTGCTTCCCTAATGCTAACCAACCTTTGATTGCAATTCTCACCTTACCCGTTCCAAAAAGGTCTATAAGGTCATTTCTGCCCATAGATTGAAGAATTACTCTAGCATAACTCGAGTCCAGACCCATCTTCCTTGCAATCTTCCTAACAGTGGATTCACCACCTTCAGCATCAATTATTCTTAAAATTTTAGTTTCATCAGGCGTTGGCATTTCTTCCTTATTCAACAGTGATTTTAAGAGATTAAAAGAGAATTCTCTTCTTTTTCATCTATTAAATTCTCTTTCAATCCCTGTCACTTTTTATTTATTTCTTTACAGTTATAACGCCTTTACCTCTGCATACCAAACAGGGTAGTTTACTGTTAGGCTCAGCACCTGTCCCTTTACAATGATTGCATACCTCTATTGGCTCTTGGATACTCACAACACCCTTACCGCCACAAACTGTACAAGTAATATTAGTCCTTGGACGCACCTTACCACTTCCATTACAATAAGCACATACTGTTGCCGGTGATTGAACCCTGACAACACCTGCTCCCTTACATACTGGGCATTTAATCCCTTTAGTCCTACGAATTATACCACTCCCACTACAAAAACCGCAACTAAATACTTCACCTTGTAATATCTCACCTTTTCTTCTCATTCTCATTTTCCCTCCTCGCCACTCATATGATTGCCATGCCATTATCCTCTCTCCTCAGTAGGGCAAGGCTTCCTGACTGCCGTCAGGCAAGTTAGCCTTGCAAACCTAAAGGTTTGCCCTACCTTGTTTATTATCCTCAGTAGTTTAGAGCCATTTTCTTCCACTTCTTATCTTCTATCACAGACTCTTTGCTCACTCGCCCCGTTTCTGTATGGAACGGGGCTCGTTTGGTCTTCTCTTGCTCGGTCAACCTCTGTAACTCATTCATCTCCTTTTGAATATCAGTAACTCGCTTGTCAATTCCTGCTATACGCTTTTCCGCAGTCTCCTTCTCTTTCTCCAATCGCTCTTTTTCCTTTCGTAACATATACAAATTTAGATAAGCAGAACTCTTACTCTTTGGTATAGAACGCCGCCTTGTGGTATGCATACTCCTTATACTTCGTAAACTCCTTATATCAGTTACACTCTTTGGCATTCTTCACCCCCTCATTAAAAACAAATCCGAAATCCCAATCCCTAAATTCTAAACAATACCTAATGCCCCAAATTACAAATTTCAAAAACTTGTTTGGAACATTGGAGAATTGGAATTTAGATATTGTTTAAAGTTTCGAATTTAGGATTTCTAATCATTCTATCCTATCCTGCTGGAATCGAAGTTCCGGGTCTTTTCTCCGCAATCCGCTTAGGGGCTGGATAGCGCCTTGATGAGAGCAGAATATGCTTCTCACTCACACCTGTAACTTTCATCTCGACAGTCTCACCCCTTTTCATACTTGTGGCTCGTAGGACATTACCCGGGATGGTAACTTTTCCATCAGCATCTATTTTAGAAAGTACTCTTACCAAAGCCATTTTTTACCTCCTTCTAACTACGGTTATCGGTAATCAGTTATCAGTGTTTACAAAACTGACCCACTTTCTCAATCTTTTTACCGATTACTGATGACCGATTACCTGATAACCTGATTAGCCCTTGTTCCCACAGTATTTATCAATCAAACCACTCACGAGTTCTCTAACTCTTGCCTGATTAGTCTTGGAGCCAACCCTGCTCGTCTCGGAAGCTAAAATGTCCTGACATACCTCCCTGAATACTTTATTGTCAGCCCCAACCTTTCCATCCAGAACTATTAGACTCTTGGCAATCATTATACAGCCACGAACAGTTGGCGCAAACTCACATTTGTTAGATTCACGCAAGTTCCTAACAATACTCACTATCTTTTCAGCATCCTTTTTGGGTATACCAGACTTTGCTTGTGTTATAGCAATCTCTGTCTTCTTATCGTAGTGGTCAAGGTCTATTGTTATCATCCTATCTCTCAGTGCATCCTGGCTCCTATGGACACCTGCATACTCCTCAGGATTGGAGGTGAAGATGGCAGTAAATTCAGGGTCAACTCTAAGGTATGGCTCTTCGCCGCGTCCAACAGGTAAATCCATCATCTTCTCCTGAAGAATGGAGAGCAGTATGTTATTTGCCTCCGGACGACTGCGAGTGAACTCATCATAGATTAGCGTAAACCCATACTTACAGGCTACAGTTAACCTGTTATCTACCCACCTCTTTACCATATCCTCTTCTAATTTTAATACACGGGATACAAATCTATCCACTACCTTCCTGAACCTATAACCGTATTCTCCGCCCACCAAATCTGATGTAGAAAACTCTTCATCCCCATGAATCATCACCACTGGACGTTGAATCTTGCTTGCAATATGCATAGCTAATGTAGTCTTACCCGTCCCAGAGACTCCCCTGAAGTGAATAGGAAAACCTGCCTTAATATAAGCCAATGCACGGTTGGTTATGTCCTTAACCTGCTTTGTCTCAACAAAATCTGGTAATGGAGTCGGCTCCAAAACTGTTGTCATCTCTTCTATAGCTGCCATAATATCACCCCCTTCTACCTAAACGGAAGTTATCAGTAATCGGTTATCAGTTTATCCATTCACCGCTCACCGATCACTGATTGCCGATTACTATTTTTATACTACTCCTTTCCCTTTACATGTTAGACAGGGTAGCTTGCTTTCAAAGGAACGACCGGTACCTCCACAATCAGGACACCTTTTAGTGGGCCCTTTTACTGTTACTACACCCTTGCCTCCACACACTGTGCAAGTTATCCTGACCCCATAAGGATAAACACCTGTCCCATTACAGAATGCGCACTTTATTACAGGCTTTTCAACAAACACCTTGCCTTTACCCAGACATACCTGGCACTTTGCAAGTGGAGAAAGGAGTTCAAATGGGTCTAAACCCTTACCATTACAAAAAGCACATCTTATCTCGTCCATTTATTTCTCGCTTTTTAATATCCAACTCTTAGCTTCTTAAAGTTAGAATGTGGCGCATCCTTTTCAGTTTCAGTTAAGGGCTTATTAGCTTTTGGATCAGATGTTGGGATAGATTTTAAGTTTGCAGTTTTACTACCATTCCACCTCTCATCCTGCAATTTCTGACGCAGTTTCATAATTTCTTGATTTTTAGCAACCACTTGGGAGAGCTTCTTTCTCTCCAACGATACTTTCCTTTTAGCGTGCTCCACAGCTAAATCTTGCTTCTTGAATCGAGCCTCCTCCTGCCTTAATGCACGGGATAATTCCCTCTCATCAGGAATGACTTCTTCCTGTGGAGGCTTACGAAGCTGGTTATGGGTCATAATCCCTTTGGTGTGAAGCCTGCCAACCCTCAGACTGTTTTTAACATTGCGTATGGTCTTAAGGTTAGGTAAGGATTCAGATTTCATCTCAATTCACCTCCTTTAATTTTTGACATCTCCTTCTGCCAAAATTTTTCTATCGAACACTGAAGAACTTTAAAATTGTTAAGTAGTTTCCTAACTTCTTTCTGAAATTTATGGTGCTCCAATAAAATACCTTCTACCTGTTCCTTAGATTTAGCTTCTCTCTTTTTAGCTTTGAGTCTCTTTAATGCTTTTTTGAAATCCTTTATACTTAAAGAATCGGCCTTCTCTAATATCCGCTTTAATTGTAGGGAAAGCTCCTCCTTTTCTCTTTGAAACTCGGCAAGTTCCTCTTTAACCAGCCACTCTTTTCCTGGATTTGTCATTGCCTCAATGGCTTCAGAGAGCCCACCTTGGTCAAGTGATTTCTTCAACCCTTGAATCCTTCTCAACTCCTCTTCACTGAGACCCTCTATAAGCTGTCTTACCCTCTTCTCATGTTCCATTTGATAAGATTCAATATCTTGCATCATTAATCTAAAGTCCTTTTTACGGAGATGAGCCTTTTTTGCTAATAGAGACTCTAACTGTTGGGTTAGAAGGGCACGCTCATTCTTGGAGTGGTCAAGAAGTTGAACACCTTTTCCTTTTAACTTATTGCTTAGCTCCCTTATCCTTGCCTCATAGGATACGAGAATATCCTGGACCGTATCTCGTAAATCTTCAACCATTTTGAGAGTTACAGGGGGCACAAGGAAAAAAGGCGTACCTTTTACTTATCCTTGTGTCCCCTATTACTAATATCAAACCTAATGCCTGATTGCCGGTAGGCAGGGGTTGAGTTACATAATCGCTAACCCAATCTGTGATTCTACGTGTCAACATCCGTGTTCCTTCGTGGAGTGAACCGTAATGGTTCACTCCGTGGATTACTCCACAGGATAGTATAGATTATCTTCTTTCCTGATTTTACCTTCGTCTACCAATGCTTTGATAGTCCGTGCTAATCTTATGGGAGCAAGCCCTAAAGAATCGCCAATGTCTCGTAGTACTATTCCGTCGGGATTGGAATTAACTATTCTGAGTATACCCTCTTCAAGTGTCTCCTCAGGCTTTACTTCCTCTACTTCTGGCACCACTTTCTCTTCAACTTTCGGCTTTGGTGGCCTTGGCTTCACAACAGGCTTTACTGGTGTACCCCTCTTCTTTGCCATCTCTGAAACCAACTTATTCCAAGCAGCATTTGTTTTTTTTAGCTCATCTATAAGTATTTTCTGTTCACGCCTGAATCCATCTAAAAGCCTGGCAACTTCGTTTGACCTGTCTTTCTTATCCTTAGCCAAACCACTCCTCAAAGCCCTTGCCATTTCTCCCCGTGCCTTAGTAAATCCATCCAACATCGTGCTAACCTCGTCCCTCAGTTCAACAACTCCTTTGAGAAGAGTGTCCTTTTGAGCCTTAGCCATGGCGTCACGCTCCGAAGCAAACCCTTTCATTAACCGCTTCACTTCATCCTGCATGGCAGTATTATCTCTTTCCAAGGTTTTCCTCAGTTCGGTGCCCATCTTATTTCTTGCCTTCTCAAATTGTGCGAGTAAATCCTGTGCACTTGCAAGCAATGCCCTGGTATCTTTTTTAATCCCATTAAGCACTGCCATCCTTTCATCGTAAGAGGAAACGAAATCTTCAGTAAGCCTCTCAAAATCTTCTGCTATACCCATTTTTACCTCCTTTTTACTTAAACGAATTACCATTTAATTAATACATTTGGCAGGAGATACGCTTTGAGTTATCTCCCAACTTAGCATGGGCTACAAAAGGGCAAAGCGCTTTTGTACACTCAAAGGGCATCTCTACCTGTCGGTAGACAGGTTGCCAAATTCCCTCTCCGAGCTTATGCTGCCGCTGTTGCTGTTAGACCTATTGCCTCAGCATACTTGAGGTAGGTCTCAACAGAAGCAATCACAACCCTGGCTTCGAGGGCGAGCAGCTCGATACCCACTAAGGAAAGCCTTACCCAGGCATCGATGACTACACCCTTATCCAGTATCCTGTCGACTACTTCCACTAAGCTCGAAGACGCAATCGCCTTCTCTACTGCCATTTTTCTCACCTCCTTTCAATTTAGATTTTGGATGCGAAGCACCCCTTTTGATCTGCTTCTTCGAAAGAATAAGAATTTTTGCATAAAAAGCTTACAATATTATAATAATACAAAAATGGATATTTGTCAATAGCCCAAAATGGTTGATTTTTGATCTTTCTTTAGTTAGTTTCGGGGAAATTTTTAGTTAGTTTTTTTTTGGGAAAAACGAAGGTTTCTGGTGGGAAAAGTTACAAACTGGAAATACCTTCTTTTAAGGCATAGCGGAAAAGATTAGCTTGTTTATGTATGTCGAGCCTTTGCATAATATTCTTTCTGTGGATATGTACCGTATTTAAAGATATATTTAATTCCCTGGCTATTGCCTTACTGGTAAAACCCTCGGCTATGAGCTGAAGAATTTGTCTTTCTCTTCTGGTAAGATTGATTATCTTTGTATACTTCTCGTAGTGCTGCCTTTTGCCAAGAAATCCCTGGACTATAAACCTTGATATCGTTGGACTCAGGAAGTAATTGCCCGTATAAACCTCACGGATAGCATGGATCACTTCTTCGGTAGCGTTCTCCTTTACTATATACCCTCTTACACCGGTTTTTAAAGCCTTCTCCACAAAGATTTTGCTATCGTGTATGCTCAGAATAATTACTTTGCTTGTCGGATGCATCTTTATGAGCCTACCAGCCGTCTCAATTCCGTTTAAAATCGGCATAGATATGTCGAGAACATAAACATCAGCCGGATTTTTTTTAGCCATCTCTAATACTTCATTCCCGTTTGAAGCTTCCCCAATGATCTCAATATCCTTACATTTCTTTTCAATAACGGATCTTAGCCCGTCTATTACAATAGGATGATCATCCGCTATAATCACTTTTATACCCATAACTTATGTTCTTCTATAACAGGTAAGGTTACATGTATATCGGTTCCTTTTCCAGGCGCTGATTTGATGTGAAACCTCCCATCCACAGACTCCGCCATTTCCCTCATTCCCCGGATACCCATATGTATTGTGGTTCCTCCTGAAATTATCCCTGTATCAAAACCCTTGCCGTCGTCGCGTATAATGAGTTCTATCTTATTCCCCAGAGAATACAGCCTTACCTTCATATTCCTGGCGTTAGCATGTTTGACAACATTGTTCAAAGCTTCCTGGACTATCCTGTATAAGACAATTGCCACATTATTAGGGACCTTTTTCTCATCTATCTCCATACTGAAATTTATCTTGAGGTCCAACTGTTTTGTGACATTTGATAAATATTCTCTCAAAGCAACGGGAAGACCAACTATATCTAAATCCGGTGGCCTCAGGTCTGCAGCTGTCTTTTTCAACCTTTGAATTGCTTTCCTGAGGACGGTCTTGCTTTTTACAATAGTTCTAAGTGCAGCTTTCAAATTGTTATCTTTGATTTCTTCCTCGATGGCGTTCAAGCTCGAGCTCAAGGCCACGGCCAAAGTGCCTACCTCATCGTGCAAAATAGTCGACAGAATTTTCTTCTCTTCCTCTCTGATTGATAATATCCTGTGCGAAAAATGCCAGGATGCTCTCTCGGAAACTTCCAGTATCTGTTGATATTGTTTGATCTTCTCCTCCACCTGCTTGCGCTCAGCTATGTCTCTTATAATAGCCCACATACCTATAGGTTTTCCTTGTTTGTCCTTAATTAACCATATTCTAATTGTCGCCGGAAATACTGTTCCATCCTTTTTGATATATTCTTTCTTATATTCATCAGAATACCCTCTTGCCATTGTATGATTTTTAAGAATATCTGCCTCCATTTTATGCCATTTCTTGGGTGTTAACTGTTGATAGGTCAATTTCTTATATTCTTCTATCGTATAGCCAAGCATATCTAAGAAGGCCTGATTAGCATCAAGGAGATTGCCCTGCATATCAGAAAAGGCAATTCCATCTTTGCTTGACTCATATAAGTTACGGTATTTTTCCTCACTCTCCCGCAGCGACTCCTCCGCCTTCGCAATCTGCTCACTTAACGTAGCAACTACAAAGGCAATAACTATAAACATAATCGCTCGAAGATAATCATTGGCAGCCACAACTTCCGCTCTGAAGAAAATGCTACTAAAAATCAGGAGTGCTGCTAAAAATACAGCCACACCTAAACCTTTTCTCTTCCACCACAGAGATGCTAAAATAATTGGAATATAAAAGAAGTGGGTAAAAACACGGCCGGTTCCGAGTACCACATAACAATAGTATGTGAGAAAGCAAGCGCCAGCTAAAAAGATAGCCATTACAGTAATTCTGTGCTTTTCTTCTCGTCCTTCAAATTTCATTCCCATCATATTGACCCTCGTGTTTTCTCTACCTTTTTACCCCGTTGGAATACCCCGTCTTTCAGGAGGAGATGAAAAAAAAGATCAAAAAAAGAGAATACATTTGCCAATGGAAAGAGCCACATTAACTCAATTGAAAGCTTCTGGGCATATGCAAAAGAAAGATTGGTAAAATATCACGGTATAACCCCCAAGAAGCTGTATCTTTATATGAAAGAACTTGAACTTCGCTTTAATAATAGAAACAATGGTGATCTTGAAGAGACTATTTTGAAATATTTGTCAGATTTTTTGCATTTAACTACATAATTCCCAAATTTTTAATAGATATTTTGTTGCCATTTCGTACCTCCTTGTATAACAAAAAAAAACACCGAGTATATCTCATATTTGGTTCACTCGGTGCTTTAAATATAAAAATACGGCCTGACATATGTGCAGGTTGCATTATGTAAGTGCATCCTAAATTCTTTCTTTCTTTCTTTCTTTCTTTCTTTCTGCAAAAATCATTCCAACTTCTATAAGAATCATCACCTTGTCCCCTGGTATAATACTCGTTATACAAGGACAAGGAAAAAATATGAATACACAAATTTATTATAATCCCAGAATATGCGTTAATTTTTGTGGGTATTGTAGGGCAAGGCTTCAGCCTTGCATAGAGACTTTTTTTCGCAAACCTAAAGGTTTGCCTTACGGAGTTCACTGCGATAACGCATAATTTAGGATGATACATTATAATAATAATACAAAAAAATAAAAAAGTCAAGAAAAAAATTCTATGTCAACTTTCTGTGAAACTTGCAAGAAATTGTAGAAATGAAATGTTTCAGCGTATGTGTCAGGTATTGAGTGGTTTTGTATCTGCTCTCTTATATGGTCTCCGGAGATAACGGAACTTAGAAAATTGGGAAGTTTTTTATCCGAGAGATTCATTTCTTCGGGCGAACTTATGGATATACAGGGAATACCCAGTTTCGGCTTCAATTCAAAGGAAGGTCTTTCTTCCCCCGCATTACCTTCTCAATTTTCCCATCTTCATCAAGGGCGAGGAGAGCTTCTATTTTCTTTTCTGGATACATAATAGTAGATTTAAGGTTACAGATGACACAGAACATCACAAAAATCACAGATGATGCAGAGGGAAGGTTGAGAAATGGATAATTGTCAAGGAAAAATCACAATTATGGATAATAAAACTTCATATTCCAAGGACAAAGTTGGTAAACGATTAAAGGAAGTCCGAATGCACCTAAACAAAAGCCAGAAAGAAATTGCTGTCTTGCTAAATATTTCGCAGAACGCCCTTTCCAATTATGAAAAAGGGCAAAGGCACTCTCCCTACAGGATACTTGTAGAAATATCACGAATTGCAAATGTAAGCCTGGCTTGGCTTTTGACGGGGAAGGATAGTGGAAAGGGTATTACGGGGAAAGAGAAAGAATTGCTTAATTATCTGGGAAAACTGGGGATTACAGATGCACAGGAGGCAAAGGAGATTTTCAGTACACTTAAATTGGAAGCCTTAATTTATCAAATTACTTCTGTTAGACTGTCTATCGAAAAGATAATCAACCTGTAAAAAGACCTAACAAACAACCATTTTTATGATAAATAGTGAGGAGAGTAGGGCCGTCAGGCGGGTTTTAGGGTTGATGAAGTTAGTGCAAAAACTTTTATAATTACCTAAATTTCATATTATTTTCCTTGACTTCTTTTAAAAAATGTGATATAATGAGCGACTAAATTTTCGAATCTGTGTTTATAAAGAGAAACATCATTCGCTTGGTATATGAATAGGGGATAGATTGGAGACAAAATTTGTATCTAAAGATAAAATAACAGGATTAATAAGCAGTTTGAGAGGCGAGATATTTATTCCCCCAAAAGAAAGAAAATTTCTTCTATTGGCAGAAATATCCCTGTGCTTTTTCGTTGGAAGGTTTTAGACCCTCATTCACACCTAAATTCTTCTTCTACAGCCCCCAAGAAATCCTTAAGGAAAAAAAGACTATTACGAGGACAGTAATCGGTATAAAAGCTTGTGACTTGAGGGGTATCCAATTCTTGATGAAAGTCTTTAAAGAGGGCGATTTTATTGACCCCTTTTTCAGAGACGATGTCTTTATAATCTCCTCTGATTGCACATACATACATGAGAATTGTTTCTGTACTCTTTTAGGTGATAATCCCTATCCAGAGGAGGGGTTTGACCTGAATCTGTCAGAGATAGAAGATGGGTTCTTGGTTGAAATAGGAAGCGATAGAGGAAAGGCATTGGTGGAAGAGAAACGGGGACTTTTTTCTCCTGCAGATTCTAAGCAAATTGAAGAAAGGAAGAGGAGGAGAGAGCAAGTAAAAAACCAGATAAAGGGTAAGAAGATTGAGATTGAAAAGAACATAGAACCCGAGAAGATTGCTGACGAGATAAAAAAGTGTGTATCCTGTTCAGCCTGTACCAATATATGTCCTTCATGTTTCTGTTTTCTGCTGGGTGAGCAGAGCAACTTTGAGAAAGTTCGTTTTTGGGATTCTTGTCAGTATTATGGATACGCACGCGTAGCGGGAGGAGCAAACCCGAGAAAAGAACTTGATAAGAGATTTACTCATAGAATAAAATGTAAGTTTGAATATTCTCCCGAGAGGTTTGGAATGAGAGGCTGTTTTGGTTGTGGGAGATGTATCCCTGCATGTTTTGGAAAAATAAATTTCAAGGACGTCTTGTTGAAATTAGGAAAGGGATGAAAAGTAATATTAAATATCAAAAATCAAATATGAAAAATACAAATCAAAAATTAAAAAGTGAGTTTAAGAAGAGACTGTATAACTTTACATTAAGACTCATAGAGTTTATAGATAGATTGCCTAATGATAATGTTTCAAAGAGGATTGGTGACCAATTACTACGAAGTGGCACAAGCATTCTTGGAAATTATATTGAGGGACAGTCGGCAAGCAGCAAGAGAGATTTTAGCAACTATTTTAACACATCTTTGAAATCAGCTAATGAAAGTAAGTTATGGCTTGCATTACTTCGTGATAGCAAACGAGCCAAACCGGAAGAAGTCGCTTGGTTTCTAAAAGAGCTGGATGAGTTCTCTAATATTTTTGGTTCAAGTATCTTGACATTAAAAGGAAGGAGGTAATTTTTGCATTTTGATATGTATTTTTGATTTTTAATATTTGATATTTGATATGACCATAGTTAATCCTTATAAACCTATAATCTCGAAAATAACCAGGGTAGTGGATGAAACTCCGAGTATCAAAACATTTACACTTGTCCCTGAGGAGAAAATTGAATTTAAGACTGGCCAGTTTGTTCAATTTACAGTTTCTGAAGTTGGTGAGGCACCGTTTACGCCATCATCCTCCCCCTTCGTTAAAGAAGAGATGGACATTACTATTATGAAGGCAGGACGAGTAACGGAGGCAATACACTGCTTGAAAGAGGGAGATATTGTAGGAATAAGGGGACCTCTTGGCAAGGGTTATCCACTTGAAGAATTTTACGGAAAAGAGGTTTTAATCCTGGGTGGTGGGGTAGGAATGGCACCTTTAAGGTCTTTACTCCTGACACTTATAGCCCAAAAGACAAAATTTAAACGAATAGTATTACTATACGGAGCAAGAACTCCC
>PEYP01000064.1 GCA_002774315.1 Candidatus Stahliibacteriota bacterium CG08_land_8_20_14_0_20_40_26 | reverse complement strand
CTCCCTCCAGCTTTTAAAACTATAAGGAATTAGCATATGGGATTTGCGGAATCAAAATATAATTGTTATTTGAATTATATAAATCCTCCTGTATTGTGCAACCTGAGACATCGCACCTTCTTGAGTATACCTGACAATAAGTCTAAAATAGTGAATCTACTTTTGACGAATCCAAATAAACCAGATATTACTCCCGAGGAAAGCGAAATTAAGGTATATTTGAAAAAAGGTGGCTTTTTAATAAAGGATTTTATGAATGAGATTGACCTCTTAAAGATGAAGTTCAACATAGAAAGAGCTTCTACTAAAACCTTAAGCATATCTATTTCTCCTACACTTAATTGTAATTTCAGATGTGTCTATTGTTTCGAGAGACATAAAAAGGAGAATATGAATGAAAGCGTAAGAGACAGTTTGATAAAATTTATAGAGAGGGAAAGCACGACGATTTGCTATCTTGGCGTAAACTGGTTTGGGGGAGAACCTTTGTTGAAATACAAGTTTATAAACGGACTTTCCAGGAACTTCATAGAAATATGTGAGAATAAAAATATACGTTATGAGGCATCGATGTCCACGAATGGTTACTTATTAAGTAAAGAACGTTATGAGAGGCTGGTGGAAGATTGCTTGATAGGGCATTTTCAGATTACGATAGATGGGGATCGAGAGACCCACGATAAACGTAGACCGCTCTGTACGGGAGAGGGAACTTTTGAAAAGATTTTGGAAAATCTCAAAGATATTGCAAGTTCGAAAGTGAAGGCAAAAATAACAATTCGTATAAATGTAGATAAGGATAATGGGGATTCATGTGTTCGAGTTTTGAATGTATTAGATAAGGAAGGTTTGAAAGATTTGGTCGACTTTTATTTTTACCCAGTAAATACCTTAGGTAATGTTAATCCCTGTATTGCTGCTAAATGTTTTACCGGGAGAGAATATTTGAAAAAGTTTCTCCCTCATTTTAGAAACTTTGTTTACTCTGGTTTTAAGACAACTGAGTATTACATGCTAAGAAAGGGATTTTGTGAGACGATTTCTCCCTGGTCGTGGAGCTTTGCCCCCGATGGGAGAATATATAAATGTACTAATGATTTAGGAAACAAAGATGAATCTATAGGTTATTTAGACCAAAGTGGAAAGATAAAATGGAATTATAATCTAGTAAAATGGCTAACTTTTAACCCATTTGAAGATGAAGGGTGCATAAGGTGCAAGTATCTCCCAATCTGTATGGGTGGATGTCCTTATAGGAGATTCCGTCTATCAAATAACTTCTCTTGCGAGAAAGAGTGTCCTGAATTTGAAGAAAGTATTGCCAAACTATATTCGTTATATTCTTTTCAGCTTTCTCGGAACAAAATCATGAAAATCCCGGAGGATTAAAAATGGAAAAAATTAGAAAACTACCCACAAAGCCGAAGATAAAAGATTTCTTTTATATAATCCCAATGGGAGAGGATAAAATCCAATTTAGAACTGTAGGAACTATAAGGATATTGAAAGGGAAGGCGGTTTCAACACTGATTCCTAATCTTCTCCCTGAACTTAATGGTCAAAATACGATCTCTGAAGTTATTTTACGCTTGAAATCTTTTGATGAAAATACCGTTTTGTCGGCGATAAGATTGATGAATGAAAGGGGACTTTTAGAAGATGCTTCCATATCTCCACCCTCTGGATTTTCGCCTCAGGAGCTCGAAAGATACCAAAACCAATTTAAATTTTTCTGTCACTTTCATCCTGATAAATTTGCGTGGCAAAAATTGTTAAAAGAAAAGCGTGTGGTAATATTTGGATTAGAGGAAATCGGTTGTGCACTTTTAATGAACTTATCTTCTTTAGGAATAGGAAAGATAACAGCAATTGGTCTTCAAACTGAGAACGAGATTATCGATGAACGAGATCTTGGAACCTTTTTCTTTGAAGAAGACATAAATAAAGAAAAAACCATAGTCGCCAGAGAAAAAATTAGAGAGATTAACCCCAATATCCAAGTTGATGTGATAAGAAAAGATATAAAGTCTTCTAAAGACATTGTTCCCTTAATAGAAAGATGCGATCTTGTGATTCTTTGTAATGATGCAATAAATATACCCCTATGCCGCTTAGTAAATGAGGCTTGTTTAGAGAAAAAGGTTCAATGGATTAATAGCTCTATAGAAGGAACTGAGGCGTTGATAGGCCCTTTAATACTGCCTTATGAGACAGCATGTTATACCTGCTATGAATTGAGGAGGAAAGGAAACGAGAAATATTTCGAGGAATACATGGCCTTTGAGAAATATTTAATAGATAATCCAAATTCTAATATTCAATATGGGAGTTTAAAATTCTTTGGCAATCTTGTAGCTACTATCGTTGCTCAGATAGTAGTAAAGCTCTTTACCAATATTGGGTCTGCAGACTATGGCAAGTTATTTATTGTCAATATGTTAACCCCAAAAATTGAAGTCGAAGAAGTCTTAAAGCTACCAATATGTCCAACATGCAGTCGAGCAAAACCAAGGCCTAAACTTTGGCTTGAGATGGAATAATGGAAAGATTATTACTTAAAAATAGGAAAAAAAGTACACCAAAGGAAACTATTAGAAAAGCGGATAAACTTGTAGGAAGAAATGTTGGAATTTTAAAAAATTGCTATGAATTAAGAATGGAACCGGACGATTTCGGAATGTATTCATATTATCCTGATCTAACTAATACTTCCCACTTTTCCCGTCTAAAGTGTCCGTCAGAAGAGGGGTCAGGAAGTATAAATCGGGAAAAAAGCAAGGCAGCAGCTATAGGAGAAGCTTTGGAGAGATATTGTGGAAGTATATATAGACCTGAAGAGTTTGTTTTTAACTCCTATAGGGAAACCAGGAAAGAGGCTATTGATGTGCAAGATCTTATCCTATATTCAGAAACACAATATAAAGAACCAAGATTTAATCTTAAGAGACCTTCTGATGAAACCAAGATAAGTTGGACATGGGGATATTCGTTAATTAAAAAGAAACCTGTCCTGGTACCGTCTTGCCTTCTTTTTTTGCCTTACAAGGGTAGAAATGAAGAACCTTCTTTCGTAGAAACTGTAAGTACAGGTGCAGCGTGCGGTAATACAATTGAAGAGGCAATACTCTCGGGCATTTACGAGGTGGTTGAAAGAGATGCTTTTATGATTTGGTGGTTAAATAAACTCAAGATGCCGAGAATTGATTTATCTACTGGGGATAAATTTATTTTAAGAATGATTGAGAGAATATATTATACTGACTTGGAGCTATATGTGTTGGATATAACAACAGACATAAAAATCCCCAGTTTTGTTGCGTTAATCAGAGGAAAGAGTGAACCCTTTTTAGTATGTGGAGCACGTGCAGATTTGGACCCCCAGCTTGGAATGCTTCAGGCTGTAGAGGAAGCACTACAAACCAGGGCATGGGCAAAGCAGCTTGCAAAAAAGAATCCTGACTATAGGTATATGGAAAATTTCAGTAACATTGCCAATTTTCGAGAACATGTTTTGCTCTATGCAAAGATAGACCTATGGCCAAAACTTGACTTCATAATAAATTCAGCTCCGTCATTAAAGATTAACGATATACCCGACAAAAGCTCCCCAAATATTTTAGAGAATATAAAGACCTGCCTAAAAAAATTTTCTGAAAAAGGGAAAGATGTCGTTATTGTAAACATTACGTCAGAAGATATTGCTACAGTTGGGTTCTATGTTGTAAAGGTGATAATACCTGGTATGCAACCTTTGAATGCCAATTATAGATATAGACACCTTGGAGGAGAAAGGCTGAAGGAAGTACCGAAAACGCTTGGTTATGCTGACTATTCATATGGACACGAGTTAAATAAATACCCGCATCCTTTTCCCTAATAAGGGGGACGAATGAAAGACATAATAGCACTATTAAACGAGGAGGAGAAAAGAAAACTTTACTCTATATCCGGTATTTACCACGAAAATACAAAGATAAGAAGCTTTGACAAGGCATCTAAATCAAATAATATAGAAATTTCTACTGTTTCGGTTAAACAGACCTCGCAGGCATTCAAAATTTACCCTTATCAAGCAGTAAAAATTAAACTTCCTACCAATTTCTCAAATACTGGGGTATTTGTTGAAGATGCCATATCTCAAAGGAGATCTGAAAGAGATTTTTCAGGGGAAGAGTTGTCTATGGAAGAAATTTCAAAATTGTTACATTTTGCTTATGGTATTACCGGTTCCACTCAACTTGGGAATACTTTCCAGCCATTGAGAGCCTCGCCATCTGCTGGAGCTTTGTATCCTCTTGAGATATACCTTTTTGTTTTTAATGTAGAAGGTTTACAAAAAGGGATATACCATTATAGTGTAAAGGATCATTTATTAGAACTTATAAGACCCGGTGATTGCTCTGATTTAATGTTTGAATATACCTTTGAACAGGAGATGGTTAAAAAAGCAAGCAGTGTCTTTGTTCTAAGCGCTTTGTTTGAAAGAACCCAATGGAAATATGGAGCACGAGGTTACAGATATATTCTTCTTGATGCTGGGCACCTTGCAGAAAATGTGTATCTTCTTTGCAGCGCGATGAAGTTAGGCTGTTGTACTATTGGGGGATTTCTTGACGATTATATTAACGAATTAATAGATATTGATGGGGTGAATGAATCTGTGATTTATATGATAGCCATCGGAAAACCACAATAACAAGCCCTATCAGTGATTTTTCATTCTACATTGAGACGTTCTTTATAGAGAAATGAAGGAGATTGTTAAAAATATATCTTTTGTATTGCTTTTGATAACTGCAAAGATTGGTTTTGCAGAGAATCTCGCAACTATAAAAGGGAAAGTGCAAGACAATAAGAATAATCCTTTAGTTGGTGCAAACGTTTATCTCGAAGGAAGATTTGAGGGAGCATCAACTGATATAAATGGGAATTTTGTCTTCGAGACTCCTGTGAGAGGGAAATACTTTCTTATCGTTAGCTATATTGGTTATGAGCCCTATAGAAAGGAAATTAGTGTTACCAAAGGACGTTTGATAGATTTAGAAATTATATTATATCCCACAGTTCTCAAATCGAAGGAAATTACTGTGACAGCCAGCTCATTTACTACTGGAGAGAAGGAGGGTGTGACTTTAACATCTCTTGAGGTAGTTACGACTCCAGGGGCTGCTGCAGATGTCTGCCGAGCTCTTAAGATATATCCTGGAGTCCAGCAAGTAGAAAAAGGAGCAGGGCTTTTTGTAAGAGGTGGAGATGTTAGTGAGACTAAATTTATCCTGGATGGAGCAGTTATTGAGCATCCATATAAGTATGAATCTCTGACAGGTGCGGGAGGCGGAGTCTTCGGAATGTTCGCTCCTTACTTGCTAAAGGGAACATATTTTTCGACTGGTGGCTTCTCAGTAGAATATGGAGATGCTCTTTCTGGTGTTCTATCTATGGAAAGTTGCGGCATGCCGGCCAAATTCGCCTCCACTATAGGAATTGGATTATCTAACTTGGGAGGGATCTTCCAACTCCCAATTATTGAGGACAATTTTGGACTTTCTCTTTCTGGGAATGTAACTGATACAAAATATCTATTCAAACTCAATCCTTCGAGTACTAAATTTACCCGATTTCCTTCAACCTATGATATCAATCTGAATATCGTATATAAGCTAAAAAATGGGCAAATTAAGGCACTTTGTTTCAAGGAGAGCGATGAGACAGGGGCAGAAGTTGAAACCCCAATTTATACAGGGGTTTTTACTGGTAAAAATAATAGTTCGCTTTATAATTTTCAAATTAAATATCTCTTTGGAGAAAGATTTGGGGTTACATCGAATCTTGCCTTAAGTAAATTTGACGGTCAACAGAGATTAAATATCCTGGACATTGATCGAAAAGAACAATTATATCAGTTTAGGTTCTCTATGGAATACGAAATCAACTCTGGATTAACTCTTCGCAGTGGAGTAACACATTTCAGAAACTGGGTAAAGATAAACGGCAGGGTTCCTGAAGACGAGACCGATATTTCCTCAGATGCTCCCTTGGATACAATATCCTTGGACTGGAAACCTAATAAAAGTTCTCTGTTCCTTGAAAATAGGATTAGAGTCTTTGATAGGTTTTTTTTGGTTCCCGGCTTTAGATTTGCCACCGAGTCTTTTTCTAATAAATCAATTTTTGATCCCCGAATTTCCGGAGCTTACGAAATCAGTAAAAAGAGTTTTTTCAGAACTTCAGTGGGTGTGTATCATCAATATCCAGAACCTCGATATTATGATGAAAATATTGGCAATCCAAATCTTAAACCTATGAGCTCGGTTCATTATATTGGAGGCTATGAGCTTACGACGGGAAGTAATCTTCTCAGATTGGAGGCATATTATAAGGATTATCGTGATTTACTTCTAAACGATAGTTTGGTAAATTATTCCAATAATGGATATGGTTATGCCACTGGAACGGATTGTTTTCTAAAAAGAGATTTTGGCAAATTAAGTGGCTGGTTCTCATATAGTTATTTAATTGCGAGGAGAAAGGCTGGTAATTTTGTAGAGCTGAGTTCCCCAGATTTTAATATACCACACAACTTAACTCTTGTTGCGAAATATATGTTTACAGATAATTTTAACGTTGGCTGCACCTACAGGTACGCCACCGGAAAACCTTACACACCTTCGGTGGCAGAATACAATACTCAAAGGGTTCCAGATTACCAAAGATTTGACGTGAGTCTATTTTATCTTCATAATTTCTATAAAGGAAATCTTACCGTATTCTATCTTATGGTCTCTAACCTATTTAACAGAATTAATATCTTCGATTATGTGTATTCTGCTGATTATTCTACAAGAACACCTATAAAAGGAGATGGACGAAGTATTTATTTTGGTGTTTCTATTGACCTGTAAAAGGAGGTATTATGATTTATCTATTGCTTTTATGGTCTCTATCTTTCTCAGGGTTTTCTCAAGCAGAATTTGATAGTAACCTGATAGAGATAAGAGAATCTGTGGAAGAGGCAGTTAATGGAGGAGACAAAGAAAGATTGGTGGATAATCGAAATTGCCTTGAGCGTCTTTTGAGCATGGAGATAAAAAAGTGGCTTGTCCATCACTATTTGGCTTATGTTGATTACAGATTGGTGAATTTGGAAAAGGATAAAGAGAGCCGGGGAAAACACATAAAGGATGGTATATTACATTTAGAAAAGTCAATTGAAATAAACAACAATTTTGCCGAGGCTTTTGCTCTTCTTTCCCTTTTATATAATCAGGAAATAGGTATTAATCCTGCGTTGGGAATGACAAACTCGATAAAGTCCGGAAAGGCAATCAATAAGGCTTATAGTTTAGATCCCGAAAATCCAAGGATATGGCTGATAGATGGCATAGGAACCCTTTATAAACCTACAGTATTTGGGGGAGGAGAAAATAAAGCATTAAAGAAGTTTCTTAAATCGGCAGAGTATTATAAGACATATAAAACAGAAGATAAAACTTTACCAAATTGGGGGAAAGCGGAAGTTTATACCTGGCTTGGAATTACCTATATGAAAAAGGAGGAGAACCAAAAGGCGATGGAAAATTTTAACTTGTCTTTAGAGATCGAGCCAGATTACAAATGGGCAAAGCAGTGTATAAAAGAGTTAGAGGATAAACAATCTCATGAGAAATAATGGGCAAACACGAATACAATGGAAAAATTTAGAAAAGTTAAAGATGGTTTGTTTTTCAAAAGACAAGAAGCGAGAGGAGAAAGTATTTTTGTTGTCAGAGACCCTATATCTCAAAAATACTTCAAGGTTGGAGAAATAGAACATTTTATCATACAAAACTTAGATGGTATAAACTCGCCTCAGAATATCCAGCGAAAAATCTTCAATGAATATAATATCAATGTAACTGTTACACAAATAGAAGAATTTATACAAAAAATAGAAAAATTGGGTCTCATTGAAGGAATCCCTGTTAAATTAGAGAAGAAGAGACTTGAGTTTAGAAATCCCTTCTATATTAAGATAAGATTCCTTGATCCCGATGTTGTTGTTACAAACCTTGAAAAATCTTTACGGTTTCTTTTTACACCTGCTTTTATTGTTCCTTCTTGGATAATAATCATTGCAGGTGTTGTAATCACTGCTATATATTTTCCGCAGTTAATCAACCAGTTGGGTATTTTATGGACTCCAGTTACTATCCCTATTGTTTGGATTTTGATGTTCCTTGTGTCAGTTATTCATGAACTTTCGCATGGGATCGCTTGTAAGCATTTTGGGGGAGAAGTCGCAGGGATCGGGATTCTCCTGATATCTTTTATGCCATCTCTTTATTGTGATATTAGCAGCATAAGACTCTTTGAAAAGAGACAGAGCATTTTGACACTACTCGCTGGAATTTACTCTAATCTTTTGTTATGGGGAATTAGTGCAATAACTTGGCTCTTAACTCCCTCAAAAACATCAGTGAATAACATATGCCTGCCTTTCATATTTATGACAGGACTGGGGACAATAACTAACCTTATACCATTGATTAGACTTGATGGGTATTACATTTTAACTATTTGGTTAGATATGCCTAATCTAAAAGAAAAGTCTTTTAAATATCTCGTTTCTATCTTCAAAAAAATCTTTTCGGTTTCCTCAAAAAAAAGAGAAAAGATTAAAAAGGAAGAAAGAACCTTTTTTATTATTTACGGGGTTCTGGGTACGATTTTTTCGCTATTTCTGGGAGGAGCGTTTCTCTGGTGGCTAATTTCCTTCTTTATATATATTATTCGCCCTTGGTGACTTATCAATATTTCTCGAAATTGGGTTACTAAATATATAACTAATGTCCAGGGCTTACCAAAACTCTAAGCTCTTATATAATAATGGGTTACAAAAGCCAAAAATACCGATTTCCTAAGCCAATGCAAGTCCTTATATTATAAGGTGTTATGTTGGTGTTTTTTTTCTCAAATCTCTATATTTTGGGCTTTTTATGGCATATTTTAAGGATACTTTGAGACCGTTCAGAAAGAAGTATTTTTGGGGATGCCCCTCTTTTTCAATTTTGTAATATACTGATCTATTCAAGTTTGAAGTTGGCAAACAACTCAAAGCAAGGGCCTTGAATCTATCAACCTTGGAGGGTTGAGTTACAATCTCGTATATGTTATTCATAGTGTGGGGACAGGGTTTAACCCTGTCCGATCCAAAATTGCATAGTTCCTTTATTTAGTGAGCATTGCTGAATTCTACATCAATCCACTTGCCGATTTTAGGTTAAAATGATTTTTGGGAAGATCTAAACCGATGTTCATGAAGGTTAGAGCTTATCTTATGAAAATTGTGCTTCAAAATCACCCCAAATCCAATTTCAAAGAAACTCTCATAAAAGCAAAATTGCTTACTGGAAGGAAAAATGGTGTTATTCAGAGCATATTCGAAGAAGATAGTGAGTTGCTGTGGCATAATGTTTTTCATTACTCAGCTGCTTTAACTAACGTATTGCATTTCTCACCAGAATGTTGGGATAGGTATAGTAGCTCAACATCCACGAATAAGAACCTTGCAAAAGCTCGATCTATAGGAGAAGCGATTGAAAGATATTGTCTCAGTGTATACGATGAAAATGACTTTATCCTTTCCAATTATGCGAAGATAAAGAAAGAAGCGATAAATCCCTCTGATTTCGGTCTTTTTTCAGAAACACAATATTCAAAGAACAACTTTAATATTTCAAGATTTTCTGTATATAATAAATTACACTGGGTATGGGGGTATTCTTTAATGAAGGAAAAACCCGTTCTTCTCCCAGCCTGTTTTGTATTTGTTCCCTACAAAGTAAAAAATGAGGTTTTTTTTATTAGAGAATCTATTTCTACAGGTGCAGCGTGCGGTAATACAATTGAAGAGGCAATACTCTCGGGCATTTACGAGGTGGTTGAAAGAGATGCTTTTATGATTTGGTGGTT
>PEYP01000140.1 GCA_002774315.1 Candidatus Stahliibacteriota bacterium CG08_land_8_20_14_0_20_40_26 | reverse complement strand
TCTCTGTGAACCGAAGGTCGCCGTGAGGCAACTCTGTGGTTTTATACTTTCCTATACGATCAAGAAAAAAGTTTTAAAAGAGGTTGACATGGTGAAAAATTTGTGATATAATATAAAAAGTTGGTTTATTCAAATTGAAAGATGCCTATGATAGATTCTTATAGATTTGGATATATCGTTATTGATGGTAAGGGTTATTCAAAAGATGTTATCGTATTACCGGAAAGGATAATTACCAATTGGTGGAGAAGTGAAGGACACAGACTTAAGTTGGAAGACTTGAAAGAGATATATGATACAGGTATTGATACCCTGATTATTGGTACGGGAGCATTCGGAATGATGAAGGTAGATGACGAGACCAAAAGTGAACTCGAGAGAAAGGGAATAAAGGTGATCATAGCATGCTCAAAGGATGCCGTGGATATATATAATGATTTACCCAAGGAGAAGACTGCAGCATGTTTTCACCTCACATGCTGAACAAATATCAAAATTATAGCCACAGATTACACAGATAGTATTTAATTGATAAATTAACTGAATTAATCCGTGAAATCCGTGGCTCGTTTGTGTTTTTCTATGATAGTTGCCTGTCATCAACCAAACTACCTTCCCTGGCCGGGATTCTTCTATAAGATGATGGCGTGTAATGCCTTTGTGCTTATGGATTCCTGTCAGTTTCCTCTTGGCAGGTCTTTTATCAACAGGAATCGCATTAAGACACCCCTGTCTCGGTTTCTATGGCTTACAGTCCCCGTCAAAAGAAAAGGCAGGAGCCTGCAAAACATAAATGAGGCACAAATTGACAATGAAATAGATTGGCAAAGGAGACATTTAGGAGCTCTTATCCATTTTTATGCGAAGGCACCTTATTTTAACGAATATATAGATTTTTTTAGAGCCTTGTATGGTAAGAAATGGGATAAACTTATTACACTGAACCTTGAAACCATCAACTTTTTCAAAAAACTCCTAAGGGTTGATACAAAACTGTATTTTCTTTCCGAGCTTGGGGTAGAGGGTAGTGGATCTTCACTGCTTGTAAATGTATTGAGGAGACTGGACGCTGATGCTTATCTCTCTATATACAACAGCAGAAAGTATATTGATGAAGCCCTGTTTAAAAAAGAAGGGATAAAGGTTAGATATTATAATTTCAAGCCACCCGTATATCCACAACTGTGGGGTGAGTTCCTGTACAACCTTTCGATAATTGATCTCGTGCTAAACTGTGGGGAGAAGGCAAAAGAGATAATAGAAGGTTGCGGCAAGAATTGAGAGATCGGGTGCGTGATATGAAGAGAGCTATATTCATAGATAGAGATGGAACAATCATAAAGGATAAAGGATATATCACGAATGTCTCCTTTGTCAAGCTTATCCCCGGCGCTGCTCAGGCGATAAACAGATTCCATTCACTCGGGTTTATAGTTGTGTTAGTGACCAACCAGTCTGCAGTAGGCAGAGGATATATCACAGAGGATGAATTAGCAAAGATACACAAAACAATGGAGCAATTACTCTCTCAGGAAGGCAGTTTCCTCGACGCAATATATGCATGTCCTCATCACCCTGATGAGAGATGCGGTTGTAGAAAACCGGAGCCCGGCTTAATCAGAAAGGCATGTAAAGATTTTAACATCAATATAGCAAAGTCATACATAGTAGGCGACCAGAAAGCAGATGTAGAACTTGGCAAAAAAGAAGGTATGAGCAGCATACTTGTTCTTACAGGTCACGGTAAAGATACAGTGAAGGAGACCTCGCCTGATTATGTAGTAAATAATATTCTTGAAGCAGAGAAATTGATTGAAAGAATCGAAGGTAAGGATGTAGTAGAAAACAGATAGACCTTGGATGGGATCATCCTCAGGTCCCGTTCAGGTTTTTTTCTTTGTTATTTTTACTTTATCTATTTTCCTGCGATGGATTGTTATTACCTCTAATGTGCCCCAGTTGAACACGATTTTTTCTCCTATCTTTGGTAGAGTTTTCAATCTTGAGAGTATAAGACTTGCTACTGTTCCTCTTTCTTCTATATCCACACCCAGTTCGAATCTTAACTCATCAAGGTCGGTTTCACCATTTATAATATAAACTTCACCCGATTTTTCTATATCTGGTTCAAGGAAGTCATATTCATCCCTTATCTCTCCGAAAAGCTCTTCGAGTATATCCTCGAGAGTAATAAGCCCGGCAGTGCCACCATATTCATCCTTTACAATCGCAATGTATCTGTACTCCTTCTTCATCTCTTCCATAAGTTCCTCTATGCGCTTGTACGGAGGCACGAACATACATTTATGAAGGGCTTTAGAGAGCCACTTGTTATCATTTTTTTGTGGCTTTCCACCTGCCTCTTCACGCAGATAATTCGTTATTACCTCCTTGACTCTCACAAAGCCAACGATTTTGTCCAGATTTCTCTCATATACTGGTATTCTGGAGTGACCGCTCTTTATTGCTATGTCTACGAGTTCAGTTAAGGAAACATCAGAGGGAACAGCAACAATTCTATTCCTCGGTATCATTACCTCTTCCACCTGCTTATCAGAAAAATCAAGCATACGTAATATGAGTTTTTTCTCCTGAAGTGGCAACCCTGTCATAGCAACTCTCACTTCTTCTTCTTTAAGAAGTGGCTTTTCTCCGTTTACACTTATTTTGAATACTTTAAGAATGCCTCTCGCTGTTATTGTTACGAGCGATATTATGGGAAAGAATATCCAGTACAGTAAAGTGAAGGGTTTTGAGAGAACAAGGGATATACGAAGGGCAAAACGATAGGCTATCCCCTTTGGTATTATTTCAGCGAAGATGAGTACACAGAATGTCAGTATGAGGGGCGAGAATCCTTTCATCCAGGGTTGGGACGAGAATATATTTGATGCAAGTACGGATAGGGCAATCATAGAAATATTCGTTCCTACCAGAACAGTAGAAAGAAACCTTTCGGGATTTTTCAAAAATCTGTAGGTAAAATCCCCTTCTCTTCTTACCGAACTCCACCCTCTCAATTTTATCATATCGCACGATGTGAATGCGATTTCAGCAAGGGTAAAGAATGCGCAGGAAACAAGTAATATGATAGCAGTAGCCCACATAAAAGTTTATACAATCCTTTCAAGAATATCATCCAATGTGACAACTCCGTCTACACCGCCGTATTCATCTACACATATAGCTATGTGAGTTCTCTTATTTTGAAAGTTCTCTAACAATTCTGACAGTCTCATACTTGATGGAATAAACATTGCATTTCTTTTTAATCTCTTCACCAGTATATTACCCGGACGTCTGAAGTAAAGATACGGAAGGACATCCTTCAGATAAAGCACACCCGTTATATTGTCTATGTTGTCTCTATAAAGAGGAATTCTGGAGTGCAGGTGCCCTGTTATTATTGACGAGAGCGGAGTGCTCTCATCCAATGTCTGTATATTCTTCCTTGGGGTCATAATATCCTCTGCAGTGATCTCTTTCAGGGATAGCACTCTTTCTGCAAATCTCTTTTCTTTTTCAGTTACATAACCTTCCTCTTTAGCAAGACTTAACATCACCTTGAGTTCGTACAGTGTGAGAGTTGTCTCGTCTCTTTTCCAGAATCTATCCATTCCAAAAGTTATAAAAAAGATAAAAGGGGTAAAGATCTTTTTGAAGAGAAGCAAAGTGGATATTCCTTTTCTCGTTACAATTTCTCCGAACCTTGCTGATACGAACTTTGGAGCAACCTCGCCAAAACACAGAATTATGAATGCGATGCATAGGGTTATTATTGTCATATCCTGTGGGGATAGTGTCCCGATAAATCTGGCGATGGCTATAGCTGCGAGGTAGGAAATACTTATATTTACAAGGGTATTGCCGAATAGTATTGTGGGCAACAGGGTATGTGGCTCATTCAGGATGGAGAATCTGCGGGACTCCTCGGTGATTTTTTTTCTGGTAAGTGAGGAGAGTGAAAATATAGCAGTTTCGGAACCCGAGAAAAAGGCAGAAAAACATAACAACAAAAAGAGCAAAAGTATTTGAAAGGCAGTAAACATATAATGGTTAAATCATGGAGTGCGGGTGCTAAAAAATCTATTCGCGTAATCTTCCTGTTTTTCTTCTATCAGTTTATCATCTCCATACCCGACTGCGTGTAGAACACCATGCGCAGTGAGAATTGCAAGTTCAAAATCAAGCGTTTCTTTTCTTGTCTTTGCCTGTTCAACTGCCCTATCATAAGATATATAGATATCTGCAATTTCTCTGTTCCTTGCTTCATCAGGCAGAATAAAGCACATACAATCAGTGGGATAATTCCTTCCAAGATACCGTGAGTTAAGTTTCTTTATGTAACTATCATCTGTATACGTGATCTCTATCCGGAGTTTAGAAGGAGCACCTTCGCATGTTAATATACCATCTACGAGCCTCTCCAGAGCAGCTACATTTATCTCATATCTACCGGGATTTATAAATATCTCGCGCATTGTGCAGCAATAATAAAAACGACTGGTATATATTATTTTACCATATATATTTTAGATTGTCAAGTTTTTTATCAGAGATTTCTGAAAAAGCCCAGAAATCTCTGATTACACTGATTAAATATAGATTACACAGATTAAGAAAACGTTGAAAAATGCATAAGAATCGGTGTAATCTTTCTTCAAAATCTGTGTAATCAAAGGTCTCTGGGTATTTTTTCTGAGACCTTTGTCAACGGATTAAACGGATAACAGGGCAAAACCACAAAGGCACTAAAATATAGATTTTAGATTACAGATT
>PEYP01000080.1 GCA_002774315.1 Candidatus Stahliibacteriota bacterium CG08_land_8_20_14_0_20_40_26 | reverse complement strand
TCTGCAACATCTCTTAATGTGCTTATAGTTAAAGCAAACTGAGTTGCACCTCCATCTGCGAGGTCATCTCGTGAGGGTGAGGTTATCACCACATAGCGAAGACCCAGGTTCTTAACAATTTCCCTCGCCCTTTTTGGCTCCTCTTCATCAGGTGGAAATGGTTTTCCCTTTTCTACAGCACAGAATCTGCAGTTTCGGGTGCATATACACCCGAGTATGAGGAGCGTGGCTGTCCTTCTCCCAAAGCATTCACCGATATTGGGGCATCTCGCCTCTTCACATATTGTATGAAGCCCGAGATTCCTCAGGAGTGCACTCATCTCATTGTCATAAGGAGAGTAAGTGGTTTTTATCCAGGAGGGGACTTTCATAATTTAGGCATTGGTCATTAGTCATTGGGTCATTAGGTAATTAGTCAATTAAGATATTTGGTTATTCCGTTATCTTGGCTTTGTGGTGTGATTGTTGAATATAATAACTTAATTACTCAATTACCCAATAACCTGCGTCAGGAGATAACTCCCGACACCACGCAACACAGCTTCTGTTAGTGATGCTTGGAGTGCAGTAGCTTGCTACTGCATGCATCACCAAGGTGATGCACTCCAAATTGGTGTCTATTGCTTTGTAATCGCCTTATTTTTTTACTTTCTCTAAAGTGCAAATATATTTGGCACGAATTGAATTCGTGCCTACAAATGTTATCAGGCTATGCTGAAGAATTATTACAACCTTTAACTCAATTACTTAATTACTTATTTACTCAATAACTTAATATCCAATGCCTAACCTATTGCAAGTCCTAAGGCAGTTGAGAGATAATTACTCTTTTGCACTGCATCAGGATTGAGTGGATAAATCCGTCTTAAAGGACGCATAACCTCAACGGATATTCCTGTTTGTTCTTCAAGTCCGAGAACCCTCTCAACCTTCCCTGTCACCATAATCCCCTTGATATTCTTGAAATATGCAACTCTCTTCTTGAGTTCATCCTGCACAGAGACTTTAACTGGTATATATGCACCATAGTACCCATCATAGGCGAGGTTGAGGACATTTTCTTTTATATCACAGAGAAGGTATCGTTCTCTTCCGGGATAAGAGAATTGAAATATCTTATGAAGGGCGTTGAGGTCAACATCCACAAAATCGGGGCTCCTTTCAATCTTTTGGAGCAGGGAAAGTGTGTTTACAACATCCTCATTGTCCTGTACAGTTGCGATAACATCTACCATTTCTTGAGAATATGCCATTTTGTGAAATCTTGCTATGTTTGTGTCTGAGAGCTCTATGTAATACTTCAATTCTTCATTCAAGAGGTCTTTAGGGGCGGTAAATCTCGCTATTCTTCCCTTTGTACAGGTTATAACCCTTCCTTCGCCTATTCTGTCTTTTAATTCCTCAAATTCGGTTGTCACAAAAAAATCCTTCAGGATATATCCCTGAAGACAGACAAGAACAATAGGTGGTCCAGGGTCTATTGCATAAGTAAGCATAAGACAGAACTTCTATCTGCAATCCCTTTTAAAAATAGGGAGCAACAACGGAATATGTATATACAAATCTACCTGTCAACAGACAGGAACGGTCATCTTCCTGTCTACCGACAGGTAGAGAGGACTGCTGATGACTCAGATTTTTGTCTCTTATCGTGCTACGGCATACACCTTTCTTTGTTTATATTCTTCTTTCTTGCCTTTATTCCAGTTTTGGACAGGACGATAGTAGCCCACTACTCGTGAATATACTTCTGTCTGCTTGCCACACATGGGACAGGTGTAATGCTCTCCTCTTATGTATCCATGTTCCTCACATATAGAGAATGTGGGTGTCATAGAAAAGTATGGGACTCTGAAGTTCTCCGCGATTCTTTTCACAAGAGTTGCGCAGGCGTCCTCATCGTCTATCTCTTCGCCGAGATATACATGTATGACTGTCCCACCCGTATATTTTGACTGCAGACCCTCTTGCAGTATAAACGCTTCGAATATATCGTCTGTATAGGCCACGGGAAGCATTGTAGAGTTGGTATAATACGGTGCCTCTTTTCCCTGCGTGATTATATCGGGAAATTTCTGTTTGTCTATCCTTGCGAGACGATAGGCAGTTCCCTCTGCTGGTGTTGCCTCAAGGTTGTATATATTCCCTGTCTCCTCCTGAAAATCCAATAGTTTCAGAAGCATAAAATCGAGAACCTTCTCTGCAAAGGCTGTTCCTCTTTCGCTTCCTATATCCTCTCCAAACAGATTCAGACAGGCCTCGTTCATTCCAACAAGCCCTATGGTGGAGAAATGGTTTGCAAGTGTGCCAAGGTATCTCTTCGTATAAGGCAAAAGTCCTCTTCGTATATTCTGTTCAACAACTCTGCGCTTTAGTTCAAGTGAATCCCTTGCGAGTTCCATAAGAGATGACAGTCTTTCAAGGAATTCGTCCTCAGTCTTTGACATGTAACCAAGCCTCGGCATATTTATGGTCACCACACCCACAGAACCGGTTGAATCTCCTGAACCGAACAGCCCTCCTGTAACATTTCTTCTGAGTTCTCTCAGATCTAGCCGTAGTCTGCAGCACATGCTCCGCACATCGGATGGATTGAGATTCGAGGAAATAAAATTGGAAAAGTATGGAAGCCCGTACTTGGATGTTGCTTTGAATAGGATGTGCGCGTTCTCACTATCCCACTTAAAGTCAGAGGTAAGATTGTATGTAGGTATAGGAAAGGTAAATATCCTCCCCTTATTATCTCCTTTAAGCATAATCTCGAGGAATGCCTTGTTTATCATGTCCGCCTCTTTCTGAAACTCACCGTAGTATCCGAAACCTGATGAGTACTTCTCATCTATGGTAACCTTTTGATCCTTCAGATCCTCAGGAATTGTAAAGTCAAATGTGAGATTTACAAACGGGGTCTGTCCGCCCCATCTTGAAGCAACATTTACAGAGAATACAAATGTCTGGACAGCTTGATAAACATCCTCATAGGATAACCTTTCCTTTCTTACGAGTGGAGCAAGAAATGTATCAAATGAGTTGAAAGCCATAGCACCAGCCCACTCGTTCTGAAGCGTTCCCAGAAAATTCACCATCTGTCCTAGAGCGGTCTCAAGGTGCTTCGGGGGAGATGCCTCTACCTTTCTCGGCACACCATTGAATCCTTCATAAAGCAGTTGCCGTAGTGACCATCCTGCACAGTATCCTGCAATACCCATGGAAAGATCGTGTATATGAAAGTCCCCTTCAGTGTGTGCCTTTGCAATCTCCGAAATGTATATGTTCTCGAGTGTATACCTTGCAATCATAGAACCCGCCGTGTGCATCATAAGTCCTGAAAGGGAATAGTCCGCATTCGCATTTTCCTTCATCCTCCAGTCGTCCTCAGTAAGATAACCGTTGACAGTATCGCTGACATCCATAAGGAGCTTTTTCGTCTTTCTTAACTCCGCATGTCTCTGTCTATATAGTATATATGCCTTGGCAGTATCAGCCTTGCCATCCTCAATCAAAACCTTCTCAACTATATCTTGGATGTCCTCTATATGGGGAACCCGCTCCATCTTTTCAAGTATTTCTACAACCCTATCCGTAAGCGCCTTTGCGTCGAGTTGTTCGCCAGTAGCGCTTGCTGCCTTCAAGATGGCGTTCTGTATGCGAAATGGATTAAAAGGCACCATGTACCCGTCTCTCTTTTTAACAAAATCCAGCATAATAGCCCCCCGGCTTGAAATTTTTAAAATCAGTTACTTTTTATTTGCCACGGATTACACGGATTTTTTACCACGGAATAATTATTTAAATTATCTCTTTCTCTGTGTTAATCTGTGCAATCTGTGGCTTGTATTTGCCTCGAATAGTCGTAGGCACAAATTCAATTTGTGCTGGTACGATTTGAAATCGTGCCTACTATCTGCGTGCATCTGTGTTTATCTGTGGTTTATTTACAGTATCTTATCTGTGGTTTTAAAGTGAAGTTTTGCTACCTCTCTTAACACATCCCTGCCATATTTCTCTATAAGCACCTTCCCGCAACTGATAGTATCATCATTTATACCTATAGGCAGGGCGATACCATATTCCCTCTCTGCCTTTGTGAACCAGGTAAGAAATCTATCACGTGCGATTATACTCGCTGCCGCAACCGCAATATCATCCTCTGCTCCCTTTCTTATATCAAATTTAATTTTTGGAAAGGATGCAGTTATGAGTTTTGCACTTCCAAAATCATCGATCACAACATACTCGCACTCAGTCTCCTTCAGAATATTCTTTATTACTGTCTTATGTGCCCACAAAAGAAATCCATTGATAGTCCTCATGCTCGAGTATAACTCGTTGTATCTCTTTGGTGTAATCAGAACAATCGAATGGACACAGTTTGTAGTTATTGACTCACTTAATGCCTTGATGTTCGATGCCGCTACCTTTTTCGAATCTCGCACATCAAGATCTGTTAATAACCTCTCTTCATCTTCACTGACCTTCACGCCAGCCACTACGAGTGGCCCAAAATAAGACCCTTTACCCGATTCGTCGGTTCCTATCCTGTCCATTTTATAGAATGCCTTTGCAGGCATGTATAAATGAGGAAAAGAGGCGTTTTACTGCAAGATTCTCCTGAAAAAGATACTCGGGATGAAATTGGACTCCTATTATGAATTTATGTTTTGTGCTCTCTATGCCCTCAACTATCCCATCATCTGCATAGGCAGATATGATAAATCCAAATGCGAGTTCCTTTATTGCCTGACGATGAAAACTGTTGACCATTACCTCTTCCTCTTTCATAATATCGAATAATTTTGTGCCCTTTTCTATCTTTATACAGTGTACGGCTCTTTCTTCTGGAAGTTCCTGCCAGTGTGAGTCTACATGCTGTTTAAGTGTGCCCCCGCCCATAACATTCAAAACCTGGCATCCCCTGCAAATTCCGAGCACGGGCAGTCCCTCTTTCACAGCAACCTTCGCCAGCGCCAGTTCAAACCCATCTCTCTTCCTGTACACCCTGGAGAGCGACGCCATTCTGTGCTCCCCATAAAATAAAGGATCTATATCCCCACCACCGGTGAATAAGACCCCGTCAATTCTCGAAAGCATATGTGAGGCGAGAATTATATTGCCCTCACCGTTTACATCAACGGATGGCAGAAGAAGAGGTATACCACCGGATTCCATTATTGCTGTAATATAGTGGCTTATTGTATAGTATCTTGACGCAGTTATGCCTGTGGTTAAACCGATAAGTGGTTTCATTGGTCTATTATCTTCACAAGTGAGGTTCTTGTCCCCCCAAAAGACTCCCTAAATCACCTTAAATGTATATTTCTTGCAAACTCCGCTACCATCGCCTCTATCTTCATTTCTCCTTCAAACGCATTTCCTATGACGACGAAGTCCGCCCCTGCTTCTACCTTCTCTTTTGCAAGCGATACACTTTTTAATCCTCCACCGACTATAATAGGTATGTCTATATATGATTTTACACTGCTTATCATCTCGTCAGGCACAGGGACTTCTGCACCGCTTCCCGCCTCAAGGTAGGCAAATTTCATACCAAAGTACTGCGCTGTAAGGGCGTGAAATTTCGC
>PEYP01000052.1 GCA_002774315.1 Candidatus Stahliibacteriota bacterium CG08_land_8_20_14_0_20_40_26 | reverse complement strand
CTGTATACCATTATTGCTGTATTCCTATCCAACGAGAATAGGAGTAAAGGGATTTAATAACACTATGTCTGCAACTAACGATGGAGCTGGACATCTGAGTTTTGTTTCTGATATATATGGAAGCGCTAATGGTAACAGAAATGCAAATCTCTGGGCAACTGCAGACATTGGTGTGGGATTAGGATTTGCATTTACCGACTGGTTCTCTGTAAATCTATTTTCAAGATATATGGTAGATGTACTGGATTCGATAGGCAATCAAAACTATCTTTCTTACGGTCTGGGAGATCTTGAAATCGGTGTAAAGATTACCCCATTTATTTTTGAGAGAAACCGTAACGGAGGATTGAATATAGGATTATTCCCTTTTGTATCAATACCAAAAGGCACGCAACCAGAGGAGTGCTACCCTGACACTATAGATGGTTTTTATACTGGACAGGGTGGTATATACAGACATTTTACTACCGGAGAGTTTGATTACGGAGGCAAATTTTTAATTTCATATGTAACACACACTGACATTCCTGCTGAATTGGATGGAAATATCGGGTATTTTACCCATAATAAAGACAGAAAAGGCAATATGCTATCGTACGGCCTCGGCATAGGCTTCCTATATTGGAATTTTATCCCTTACATTGAGATAAATGGAAGCGAACGAGAAGATAAAAATATGGGTTCCAGGATTTTTTACCTCACTCCCGGTGTAAAAATAGGCAATAAGAATGATTCATCTCTAAATCTTGCGTTAAACTTCAGAGTAGATGGTCGTGTTGACAAAGAGACGACACGGGTCGGGTCTTCATACATTTCGGTTGGCGAAGGAGCTACCCCGTCATGGTCTTTCAATCTGTCATATGCACAGGGCTTTTCATTCTATAAGCAATCCCCTTCACCATCCACTATATCTGGAATAGTAACAGACGCAGAGACAAGAGAGCCGCTTTGTGCTATGATAATGCTTCCTGATACACTGGTAAAAACTGATACAATGGGGAACTACTGCATACAACCAACACCAGGAAGTTTCATAATGTGGGTATCCTGTGAGGGGTATATATCACAGGAACAGAGTGTTGTCATCGAGCCCGGACAGGAACTTCCCGTCAGTTTTGAACTCGAAAAGATACATATTCCAATAGTAGAAACCACAGGGAGGGTTATGGACAGGCTGACTAAAACACCCCTTGTTGCCAAAATCTCATTTCCTGAAACAAATAGAGAATCATTTACTACTGATAGAACCGGGGTGTTTAAATTAAAACTACCTCCTGATACATACATTGTGAGGATAACTGCCGAGGGTTACATTCCCTATACAACATCTATATTACTAAAAGATGAAAAAATCCTTTTAAAAGACTTTTATCTTCTCAAACAATATGGAAAGATTACCTTACAAGGTATAAACTTTGCGGAAGGGAGTGCAGAAATAGATCCTGTATATTACCCGATTCTGGATGAAGGACTCGAGCTCTTAAGGGGATATCCAAATATAACGGTGGAGATAAGAGGACATACGGACAATTTGGGTTCTGCGGAGACAAACCTTATATTATCCCAGGCAAGGGCAAAATCCGTTATGAATTATTTCGTAAAAATGGGAATAGAACCCTCAAGGCTAAAGGCAGTTGGATACGGAGGCGCCATGCCTATAACAACAAATGATACAGAAGAAGGTAGAGCACAAAACAGAAGAATAGAATTCTATATTTTGGGGGAGTAATAATCTCGCGTGTTCTTTTCTACCTGTCGGTAGACAGGAATTACTTAATTACTCAATAACCTAATTACTGTTTCTGATATAATCTGAACTTATGATTGAAGGATTAACATTTGACGATATACTTCTTATTCCTAAAGAATCGTCGGTACTTCCAAAGGATACAGATGTATCTACTCTTTTTAGCCGTCATATAAGGCTCTCAATACCATTGGTGAGCGCTGCGATGGATACGGTAACCGAGGCAAGGCTTGCAATCGCAATAGCGAAAGAGGGTGGAATAGGAGTGATCCACAGAAATATGTCCATAGAAAAACAGGCAGAGAATATAGCCAGAGTAAAGAGATATGAAAGCGCGCTCATACAGTCACCTATAACCCTTAAACCCACTCAAAAGCTCAAGGACGCACTACAGTTTATGGAAAAATACGGTGTCTCGGGTTTTCCAATTATAGATGGGAAGAAAAAATTGGTTGGAATGCTTACAAAGAGAGATATCTTATTCGAAGAGGACCTTGAAAAGGATATAAGCAAAATTATGACAACTCCCCCACTTGTTACTGGAAAACCTGGTATATCAGTTGAGGAGGCGCTCTCCTTGTTCAAAAAAAATAAAGTTGAGAAAATTCCCATTGTTGACGACAAAGGAAGACTTCTTGGACTTATAACCAGCAAGGATATACTGAGCAAGAGGCTTTTTCCTTGTTCCACAAAAGACAGCTATGGACGGCTGAGGATTGCAGGAGCTGTTGGAACAGGCAAAGATACAATTGACCGTGCAACTGCGCTTGCAGAGGTTGGTTGTGATGCAATTGTTATAGACACAGCCCACGCTCATTCAAAGAAGGTGATAGATACAACAAAGATACTACGGGAGAAATTTCCTGATATAGAGCTTGTTGTTGGGAATGTGGCAACGAAAGAGGCAGCAAGACTTCTGTGTGAGATTGGTTCTGATGCCATAAAGGTAGGAATAGGACCTGGATCAATATGCACCACTCGGGTTATAGCTGGTATAGGGGTACCTCAGGTTACAGCAATACAGGAATGTGCAGAGGCAAGTAGCGTGCCGGTGATTGCTGATGGGGGATTTAGATACTCCGGTGACATAGTGAAGGCGCTGGCAGTTGGAGCGGATTCAGTTATGCTTGGTAACCTGTTTGCAGGGACAGAGGAAAGTCCTGGAGAGACGGTATTATTAGAAGGGAAGAGATATAAAACTTACAGGGCAATGGGTTCCATAGGTGCAATGCAAGGCGGTAGTGCAGATAGATATTTTCAGGAAGGAGAACGAAAGTTTGTGCCGGAGGGCGTTGAAGGTAGGGTGGCATATAAGGGCAAGCTTGCTGATGTAATTTATCAGCTTATAGGGGGACTTCGTTCTGGTATGGGTTACTGCGGTGCGAAAAATATCAAAAAATTAAGGGAGAAGGCGGAATTTATAAAGATAACAAAAGCCGGTCTTCTTGAAAGCCATCCACATGATATCATAATAACAAAAGAACCACCTAACTACTGAAATGACTAATGACGAATTTCTAATGACCAATTAAATCCCAATGTCCAATGACAAAATATTTGTGGGAGGCACCTCCTGATGCCGATTATCAATCACGCCATAGGCAGGGTTTCCCACAGTTGAATGTAAAGGATAGGCAAGAAAAAAATTTAGACATTTGACATTAGAAATTAGACATTTTGTTATGTTTCTATCTACAACCATAATAGGTATACGATATAAAGGCGAGGCTGCCATTGGGGGAGATGGGCAGGTTACAGTAGAGAAGACAATAATGAAACAGTCTGCAAACAAGATAAGAAAACTGTATAATGGTAAAATTCTGGCAGGATTTGCAGGCGGTGCTGCCGATGCAATTACACTATTTGAAAGGTTTGAGAAGAAACTGGAGGAATCACATGGCAATCTGCAGAAATCAGTTGTGAATCTTGCAAAGGACTGGAGGACTGACAAGGTCCTAAGAAGGCTTGAAGCGCTATTGGTAGTATTAAATAAGGAATCTGTATTCCTCGTATCAGGCTCTGGGGATGTAATTGAGCCCGACGATGGCATAGTGGCAATAGGTTCAGGAGGAGCTTACGCACTTGCAGCAGCAAGGGCACTAATAAAACATACAAATCTTTCCGCAAAGGAGATTGTGGAGGAGTCTATAAGAATAGCCTCGTCTATATGTGTATACACAAATGATAACATAGGGGTGGAGACGCTATGAATAAAAGAGAACTCAAACCAAAGGAGATAGTGAAGGAACTTGACCAATATATTATTGGTCAAGATGAAGCAAAACGTGCTATCGCAATAGCAATCCGCAACAGGTGGAGACGACAGAAGGTGAAGGGTATAATGAGGGAGGAGATACTTCCAAACAACCTGATACTTATAGGTCCAACTGGTGTTGGAAAAACGGAGATAGCAAGAAGAATCGCGAGACTTGTTAATGCCCCATTTATGAAGGTTGAAGCAACAAAATATACAGAGGTGGGATATGTTGGAAGAGATGTGGAAGCTATGGTGAGAGACCTTATGAATATATCCGTGAATATGGTGAGGGCACAAAGGCAGATTGAGGTAGCAGAACGGGCAAGAGAACGCGGGGAGGAAAGGCTATTGGACTTGCTTCTACCGGGAGAAGACAAAGAAAAACAGAAAGAATCACGAGAGAAGCTTCGAAAATTATTGCGGGGGGGGGCACTCAAGGATAGGTATGTTGATATTCCCCTATATGTCCAAACATTTCCCCTTATAGAGATATTCGGTCCTATGGGTATGGAGGAAATCAATACAGACCTCCAGGATATGATGTCATCTATAGCACCCAAAAAACGCAAGACAAAAAGAGTCAAGGTAGACGAGGCAAAAGAAATTCTCGCCCAGGAAGAGGCGCAGAAACTTGTTGATATGGAAGAGGTGATAGGCAAGGCAAAAGAAAAGGTGGAAAACTCAGGCATAATATTCATAGATGAGCTTGACAAGATTGTGGGTGCAGATGGTAGAGGGGGTCCTGATGTATCCAGAGCAGGTGTCCAGAGAGATCTTCTGCCAATTGTGGAGGGATGCAATGTTACAACGAAATACGGAATGG
>PEYP01000075.1 GCA_002774315.1 Candidatus Stahliibacteriota bacterium CG08_land_8_20_14_0_20_40_26 | reverse complement strand
AAGGGGAGAATTTTACGAGGTTTTTCGACAGACTCCCGTGTTAGGCGAAGTTGGCCCCCGGTGATGGATACCTAATTATATTCATCCCAGCTTTTAACTTTTAAATCTTTAAGCGAGGTTTTGTAAATCGCTTCAACGAATCTCTTTGCAAGTTGCAAATTAGTAATCAAGGGAACATTGAAATCAACTGCCTTTCGTCTTATGAGATAATCATTATCAAGCTCTTCTTTTTCAATATTTTTAGGTATATTTATTACCAAATCAATTTTTCCACTGGCAATATAACTAAGTGTGTTTGGTTCTTTATTCTCCAGTGGCCAGTATAAAACTTTTGCTTTAATATCATTGGCTTTTATAAAATCAGCGGTTCCTTTTGTAGCATAAAACTTAAACCCTAGCTCATCTAATATTCTCGTACTCTTCAGGAACTCCGTCTTACTATCTATTGGCCCAGTAGATAACAAAATTGTTTTCCTTGGCAATTTAAAGCCCACTGAGATAAGACTCTTCAAAAATGCCTCATTAAAATCATCACCCAAACAAGCAACCTCACCAGTAGAAGCCATTTCTACACCTAAAACAGGGTCTGAGCCTTTTAATCTATTAAAAGAAAACATCGGCGCCTTCACCCCAACATAATCCAAATCAAAAGAAGAGCGATCTATCCTGGGAACACGCTTACCCATAATAATCTTGGTAGCTAAATCAATAAAGTTTATCTTGAAAACCTTAGAAACAAACGGAAAACTTCTTGAAGCCCTCAAATTACACTCAATAACTTTAACATCATTATCTTTAGCTATAAATTGTATGTTAAACGGACCGGTTATCTCCAAAGATCCTGCGATCTTCTTTGCAATTGTTTTAATCCTCCTCATTGTTTCCAAGTAGGTTCTCTGAGGCGGTAACACCATAGTCGCATCCCCCGAATGGACCCCGGCATTTTCAACATGTTCAGAGATAGCATAACAATAAAGCTCACCCTGTCTAGCAACAGCATCAATCTCTATCTCTTTAGCCCCTGTTATAAACTTGCTTATAACAACAGGATGCTCCTTACTAACCTCAGAAGCTTTTTTAAGATACTCTTTTAACTCACCTTTACTTAAAGCAATACTCATCGCAGCGCCACTAAGAACATAACTCGGTCTAACTAAAACAGGGTAACAAACCTTGTCTGCAAACTTCTCAGCTTCTCTTATACTAGTCAACTCCTTCCACACTGGTTGATCTACTCCTAATTTATCCAATAATTGAGAAAACTTATGCCTATCCTCAGCCTTATCAATACTAAGAGGAGACGTCCCAAGTATTGGAATACCAGCATTATGCAATGGTAAAGCCAAGTTATTAGGTGTTTGACCACCCATCGAGACTATAACCCCAAAGGTGTCCTCCTTCTCGCAGACATCCAAAACCCTTTCAAAAGTAAGCTCATCAAAAATCAGTTTATCACAAATATCATAATCTGTGCTAACTGTTTCAGGATTACAGTTTATCATTATAGTGCTGTAATTCAAATCCCTCAACGTTATCATTGAATTAACACAGCACCAATCAAACTCCACTGAGGAACCAATCCTATAGGCCCCACCACCTAACACAACAACCTGTTTTTTCCCCTTGAAATCAAGGTCATCTTCACAACCATTATATGTTAGGTATAAATAGTTAGTTTTGGCTGGATACTCAGCGGCTAATGTATCTATTTGTTTCATGCGTGGGATAATATCCAGCTTTTTTCTCCTTTTCCTCACCGCTAGCTCATTACTCCCAGTAAGCATTGCTATTTGCGGATCAGAAAACCCTTTTTGTTTTGCCTCCTTTAACAAGAGCTGAGGTAAGTTTTTAAGCCTATAAAACCTCAATTTTTTCTCTATCTCAACTATATTCCTTATTTTATACAGAAACCATGGGTCAACCTTAGATAGCTCATATATTTTATCAATAGAATACTCTCTCCGGATTGCTTCAGCAATCGCAAACATCCTTTTATCAGTTGGCTCCCTAAGCTCTCTCTCCAGATTATTAAACTTTATGTCATTACAAACAAGACCACTCATCCCAACATCTAACATTCGAATCGCTTTTTGGAGCACTTCCTCAAAACTCCTTCCGATTGCCATCACTTCTCCTACTGATTTCATCTCAGACCCAATAATCCGACTAACTTTCTTAAACTTCTGGAGATCCCATCGTGGATGCTTAAGAACAACGTAATCTAAAGCTGGTTCAAAACAAGTGGCGGTTTCCTTAGTAATAATATTTTCTACCTCAGTTAAGCTATAACCCAAAGATAACTTAGCAGCAATAAAAGCCAGGGGATAACCGGTCGCTTTAGAACCCAAGGCAGAGCTTCTGCTCAATCTAGCATTAACCTCTATTATTCTGTAATCTCCTGATTTAGGTTCCAGAGCGAATTGGATATTACATTCACCTATAATGCGAAGGTGTCTAATTACTTTTATGGCTAGGGCTCTTAGTTTGAAACATTCAGAAGCGTCTAATGTTTGAACTGGTGAGACTACTATACTTTCCCCAGTATGAATTCCCATCGGGTCAATATTTTCTACCGTACAAACCACAATACAATTATCATAATTGTCCCTTACCACTTCATATTCTATTTCTTTCCAACTATCAAGATATTCTTCTATTAAGATTTGCTTTGAAAAAGAAAATGCTTTTCTCGTCATTTCGACTAATTGTTTTTTGTTATAGGCTACACCTGAACCTAATCCACCTAAGGCATATGCTATTCTACACATAACCGGATAACCAATTTTTTCTGCTGCCTTCACTGCTTCTTCTACCTTGGTTACAGCCTTGCTTGTTGGAACCTTAAGATTGATTTCTCTTATTTTTTTAACAAATAAATCTCTATCTTCTGTATTAAGAATGGCTTCAATAGGAGTTCCTAACACCTCTACTTTATATTTTTCAAAAATACCTTTTTGAGCAAGTTCAGCTCCTACATTTAAAGCTGTCTGTCCTCCAAAGTTAAGTAATATACCATCGGGTTTTTCCTTTTTAATCACCCCTTCTACAAAATGTGGTTCCAGAGGTAAAAAATATACTCTATCAGCCAAATAGTCAGAAGTCTGGATAGTAGCTATATTTGGATTAACTAAAATAGTTTTTATCCCTTCCTCCTTTAATGCTTTAATTGCTTGCGACCCTGAATAGTCAAATTCTCCGGCTTGTCCTATTTTTATTGCCCCAGAGCCCAAAATTAAAATTTTTTTAAATTGTTTTCTCATTTTATCGCCCTCAAAAACATATCAAACAAAAATTCAGTATCGTCTGGTCCGGGTGATGCTTCGGGGTGAAACTGTGTGCCAAAGAATGGTTTTGATATATGGATAATGCCTTCATTTGTCTTGTCGTTATTATTGTAGAACCATTCACGCCAGTCTTCGGGTAAGGTATCTGAATCGATGGCATAACCGTGGTTTTGTGATGTGATATAACATCTTTTGGTTCCTACCTCCACGCATGGTTGATTTTGACTTCTATGGCCATATTTTAGTTTGTAGGTATTAGCACTCACTGCAAGTCCCAAGATTTGAGAGCCGAGACAAATTCCAAGAATGGGTATATTTTTAGAGATAACCCTTCTAACATTCTCTATTGTTTCTTTACACATTTTGGGATCACCGGGCCCGTTTGATATCACAATACCTTCTGCCTTTTCTTGCAGGAAATTATAATTCCAGGGGCATCTGAAAACAGTTATACTTCTTCTCAGGAAGGCCCTGATTATACTATGTTTCACACCACAGTCAATGATTATGACCTTTTTCTTGCCCTTTTTGTATGTGAAAGGCTCTTTGATACTGACTTCGGCTACCAAATTCCTTTTATTGGGGTCTTCAAATTTGGCATTTTCTCTGTCATAAATGATTTTCCCGGGCATTGTCCCTTTTTCCCTTAATTTTTTGGTCAACTCTCTCGTATCAACTCCGTATATTCCCGGAATATTGTATTCTTTCATCCATTCAGATAAAGATTTTTCGGCATTCCAATGGGAATATTTATCAGAATAATCGGCAATTACTAATCCCTGAAGATGTATTTTGTCTGATTCAAAATATTTTAACAGGTTGTCTTCTTTTTTATCTCCCGGGACACCGTAATTACCTATTAAAGGGTATGTCAAAACTAATATCTGTCCCTTGTAAGAAGGATCAGTCAAAGTTTCGGGATATCCAACCATCCCTGTATTAAATACAACCTCGCCAGTTACAGCATTTTTAGAACCAAATGAGTACCCAGTAAAAATTGAACCATCCTCAAGAACAAGTTTAGATAATTGCTTCTTAGATTCCATACTAAATCCCTCTATACAGAGTCAGATTATTTATATGGTGAATTATTCACCAAAGTCAATTTTGCTTTTTTATTTTTTATGCATCTGGTTTAACTTGAAGTGTGACAGGTCCTTTAGTTGAGGCACGATCATAGATGAACAAACCAAAGTTTACAAGAACAAGCACAATGAAGCCAGCCAGGCCTGTAACTCCGATAATCAAATCATTTCCTCCTTTGACCACCATGATTGCAAGTCCTGCGGTGCCATTTAGTGAACCGTGAACGATGGCGGCAGCGATGACAGATTTTGCTCTGAGTCTGATATAGCTGAAAATTGGTGCAAGAAGAATACACCAGGCAATCATCATAAATACCCCTGTTACAGGATGTTCTGGATAATTATGCCCCCGAAGAATAATCGGAGCGTGCCATACTCCCCAGATAAACCCGATAAGCATTGATGACTTCCAGAAACCCATATAAGCAAACTCTCGTTGGAGAAATCCTCTCCAACCCAATTCTTCGCCAAAACCAGCAACAGCGTTGATAGTGATACCTGCAACGAGGCCCTGTAGAAGTCCAATCCAGATAGGATGAATTGGGAGAATAGATGTCTGATTCCTCATTTGTTCCAGTTGCTCCGGGGTAAGCAAGTATTTAAATCTCTCAAACATCCCCGCCATCTGTGGTGAGTATTCAACGCCGGCGAAAAACAGGCTGACCCCAAAGGTAGCAAAGGCTGTAATAGGGGGAAGTAGCCACGCCACCAAAAACCATCGATTTAGCTTGAATGAGATTCCCAAAGGCTCCTTGATGGGCTCTTTGTAGATACCCTTTTGGACGATAATGGCAACAATCATAGGAATAAACATATAAAAAACCGTCATGGCAAGCCCGGCGGAGGTATTAAGTTCGCCTCCAGATGCAAAAAAAAGGCCCGCCAGAAGCCAATTAAACAAGAAAGTCAATCCTATAAATACCATAGCCTTTCCCGTGTTGGTTTTGTTCATAATAGCACCTTCTTATTTAAACCTTAGACCGAAAACAACAGACCAACGACCCAATGACGCAACGACGCTATAACCCAATGACCTTTTATCTCTCTATTTGGGTGTGAGAACCGCTATGGGTAATATCTGTTCCTGCATAGATACGCCGCCGTGCTGGAATGTATGTTTGTATTCCACTTCGTATTTTTCCGGATGAGATGGATAAATAAAGTAGTAATCTTCCTTTGCTATTGCATATTTTATTCCGCTGTTAGGTAATCTAAATCTTTCAGGCTCTTCTATATATATGCAGTGGCGCTCATTTGTTTTGAGCACAGGGCCATATTTGTACCGAAGATTTTTTGAGATGGTCTTTCCGCCCTCTATTATGGTCGGTTTGTGTGTGATTATTGCACCATGATCTGTGGTTATTACCACTGTTGCCTTTATATCTCTTAGTTCTCTCAGTAGATTATATATGTATGATTTGGTAAACCATAGTCTCGTAAATTCCCTCAAAGAATCCTCATCTGGAATAACCTCTTCTATTACTTGAGATTCCATTCTCTGATGAATGAGTATGTCAAGGAAGTTTATAACAATGGATACAAACCTTGCCTTCCTGTATGCCTGCGTTCTTTCTTCAAGGGTTTTCGCCTCCTGAATATTCCGTATTTTAAAATAGACCGGTCCTTTTATGTTTTTGATCTCTTCAACCTGCATAGCGAGAAGGTCTCTTTCAAATCTATTTTCCTCGGGATCCCAGAATCTTGAAAATCTGTGAGATAGCTCATCGGGAAAGACACCAGCAAATATCGAGTTACGGGCGTAGGGTGTTGCAGAGGGGAGGATTGCCAAATACTGGCTTTCTTCAATATTGAAATCCCCTTGAAGTACGGATTTTATAGCAAGCCATTGGTCATACCTCATGCAATCCAGCAATATGAAATAAACCCGTCTCTCTTTCACTATTCTTGGCATAACATACTTTCTTACTATGTCTGGTGATAGATCGGGACCTTTACCCTCCAGAAGCCATTTTGGATATTCTGCTTCCATAAATCTCGCAAACTGCCTTTCTGCTGTCCACAAAAGGTCTTTATGGGTCTTTCTGAATTCCTCGTCCCCGAAGTTATGAAGGTCTATATTCCATTTTATAATATCACGATATATTGCAATCCATTCCTCAATTCTGATATCGCTGTATATCTCACTGTTAACAGATGAGTAGAATTTTGCATAATCCTCTGGCTGTTTCCTTTTGATAATATCTCTTCTTTCGAGTATCCTTTTCACTGTAGAGATAAGCTGCTGGGGTTTGATGGGTTTCACAAGGTAATCTGTAGCCCTTGCACTATACGCCTTTTCTATGAGTTTTTCTTCTTCACTCTTTGTAATCATCACCACCGGTATATGGGTATCTGTGGTTCTTATGTCCCGCAAGCTGGCAAGTCCGTCTTTGCCTGGCATAATCTCGTCCAAAAGCACAAGGTCGAACGGAAACTTTTTGAGCAGGGATATACCATCATCTCCTGAGGAAACTCCTGTCACATTATAGCCCTTTTCTTTTAAGAGCATTATAAGGGGTTTTAACAGGTCTATTTCATCGTCTATCCAGAGTATATTCATAATATTATTCCAGATTATGCATTAAACACAAGAGTAGAAAATTGGTTTGTTAGTTTGTTAGAATCTAACTAACTATCTAACTAACAAACTAACAGACTAACTCCTTATAATCTGTGAACCGAAGGTCGCCGTTAGGCAACATCTGTGTACATCTGTGGTTAAGTAACACTTTGAGATTATCTATCAATGGGTAGTTGGACTATAAATGTGGTGCCATCGCCCTCTTTAGAGACACAGAATATCTTTCCTCTATGGAGGTCCACTATTCTTTTGGTAAGAGATAATCCCATTCCCCACCCGTATTCTTTTGTGGAAAATCCTGCATCAAATATGCGTCTTATGTCCTTCTTCTTTATGCCCTTGCCATTATCCTTTATAGATATTCGGATATATTTACCGTACCTTTCTGATTTTACATCAATTTGTGTGCCGCCCGCATCTACAGCATTTTTCAGAATATTTTCCACCGCCCACGAAAGAAGTCCATCATCTATCTTTGGATGTGGGATTTTCCCGTAATCCTCATTTATGGTTACCTTATTTTCAAAATGGGGAATTCTTTTTTTGACATAGTCAATGCTGTTAGTGAGGATGCTGTTTATATTGCTACTCTTAAACGAGACGGAACCAATCCTTGAAAATCTTTCGCTTACCTCTTCCAACCGCTCTATATCCTTTGTCATTTCTTTTTTAATCTTCTTGTCCTTTATATACTCGATCCATGCCATCAAGGAGGAAAGCGGAGTTCCAAGTTGATGGGCAGTCTCTTTTGCTATACCTGCCCATATCATACTCTCCTCCGTTTTTTTTGCGCCTCGGAACCACAGTGTTCCTATTGCAAGCAGAAGGATCGCAAGGGAAATTTGCAAGTATGGAGCCCATTTCAGAAAGGACATTGCCTTTGTATCACCATAGTAAACCGTACATAATGGAATGTTGTTGTATTCTACCTTTATAGGCTGGTGCGTCCTTGCAAGTCCTGGAATTGCTTCTTTTTCCTTGCCCGGTTCTATATTTGTGGATGCTACTATCTTTCCTGCGGTATCTATTACCACAACAGGGAATTTTATTTTTTGGACCACCTCGTCAAAGATTATATTAAGTTCAGTATCCTCGCTTCCAGCACTTCCTATAAACCTCCCGTATATCCTTGAAACTGTTTTGGTCTCTTTCTCCAGTTGGTTCATCATATACTCGGAATACATTACAAAACCGACGAGTATAAGGATTAGTGCAAGTATGAAATAATTTTTCAGGGTCGAATACATATCACAACAATATTGCAAAATGAAAATTACAAAGTGCAAAAATTAAAACTTTTAATATCAATGTCTAATTTCTAATGTCGAATGTCCAATCAATGCCTGATAGTTAGTCATTGAGTCGTTGAGTCTTCTGTCTGTAGTCTGTAATTATTTTGTCATTGGTCATTTCCTTATCATTTTGCATTTTTCAATTTGCATTTTGATTTTTGCAATGAGCGATAGCAATTGACTATCGTACAACGGCGATCTTGCCGACTGATTTCCCCGTTCCTGTTTCAAGAAGACATATATATATTCCGCTTGCAACAGGGTTTCTCCCCTCATCTTTACCATCCCACTCAATATAGCCATTACCAAGTGCAATATTATATTTTTTGAGTTCCTTGACCAATCTGCCAGAGAGCGTAAAAATATAAACATTCATAACGGAGGTGTTGTTTACCAGCCTGTAATATATCTGTAGAGGTTGACCATCACTGGGAATAAATGGGTTTGGAGACGAGTATAAAATCCTGTCTTCCTCAAAGGGAGAAGGAAAGACCATAGGTTTCTCATAGTATAATGCCTTATAGGTATCCGGGATACCGTATCCTGATGTATCGTTGGGATTGCCGGACCGAGATGCAGTTTTAAGTATTACATTTCTCAATTTTCTTGCATCCCATCCCTCACCGTCTTTCCTGTGCCCTGAGAGGATACAGGCAGATGCCCCGGCTATCATTGCAGTAGCACACGATGTCCCTCCTGTCACAGAATAGGGTCTATTGGTCTCGTCACCCGGCCTCCACCAAGGATTAGCCACATACCCAAACCACGGTCCGCATACATCAGGTTTCCATCTTGTTCGCTCCTCAAGCCCTACCTGGTCATATGGTGGACCTATTGCACTACCCGAGTTTCCCTGCCAATACCAGTTTCCGTTTTCATCAACACCACCACAGGCAAGTATAGAATCAGCATCCGCGGGTGCCTTTATACAGGTGTCAGGTCTGGCAGAATTCTTTACATTGCCTATAGCATTGACGAGGAGTATATTCTTACCAATACACATACTGGCAACGACAGTCATTGGTGTTGTATTCCCATTCATATCTTCATACTTGTAGTTTGTGCTGTCAAACCATTCTTTATATCCAAGCGATGAAGAGATGATATCCACGCCAACAGAATCAAGAAACTCAACCCCTGCGATCCACCAATCCTCTTCTGTAATAATGTCCCTATCGTCGTTTGGTAACCTGTACATCAGTTCTGTTCTTGCAATCGCAAAATCCGCACCAAAGGCTGCCCCCACTAGTTGTCCTGTTGCTCTTGCGCCCATAAGAGAAAGCATATGGGAACCATGCTCTATTTGATGGTTATTCCCCATATCAATTGTATCATTCTCATCATATTTTGCAAGTGAATCATTGGATATGAAATCATGCTCAGCGATTATGTTAATATCTTTCAGGGCAGGATGGAGGTCTTTTTTATACCCTGTGTCAAGTATCCCTATAAGTATTCCTTTACCAATGTACCCCTTTGAATGCACCTTATCAAGACCAAGAAGTTTTATTTGTGTTTCCCCTTCCCCGTAATCTATCCCCTTTTTTTCTTCTGTGATTCTCGCGCCAAATCTTCTTACAGGTTTCATCTTTTTAACAAACGGAAGGTCAATTATTTTGTTTTTTTTATGAGACGGAATAACAAAGGTACCTGCATTAAGCCATTTTGATGCCACACAAAATCTACCTCCCCTTGCCTCAATTTCCCTTATATATTGCTCATATACAGGTATATCTGAATAATCAACTACATTTTCAGGAGATCTTGTCATAAGTCTTCTTTTGATTGCCCTTTTCGAGAGACCCTCTTTTGCTCTTTTTAATGCTTCCTTTCTCTCTTCGTCAGTCCTGATCCCTTTGTCCGTAAAATAGACCCATACCTTCTCCTGTGAAAGGTAAGAGAATAAAAGCATTGTTATCAAAAAAACCATAAAATTTCCCATAACCGTATCCCCATCTGCGGTTAATTGTTATTTTCCTAACTCCAATGCATCTCCATAGAGTTGCTTGTATGCATAATAGGACCCCATAACCTTTTTCACATACAGACACGTCTCTGTGCGTGGTATTCGCTCTACCCATTCATCTGTGGGACAGTCCTTTTTCCATTTTCCAGCCCTTGTAGGTCCACCATTATATGCAGCAAGAGCATACTCTGCAACTCCGTTAAATCTCTTCAGGCAGTAGTTGAAATAATGTATACCAAATCTTATGCTTGTATTCGGGTCTTTAAGAGATTCGGGATCAAACTGTTTCATTCCAAGTTCCCTTGCTATTCCTTTGCCTGTTGAGGGAATTACCTGTGTCAAGCCTATGGCATTGGATGGGGAGACCGCTATTGGATAGAAATAACTTTCCTCTCGGATAAGTGCCATAAAGAGGAACGGATCCATTTCTGCATACTCCATGACTGTTGGAAGAAAGCTCAATGGATATGCGATGGTCAATATCTTGTAAGGGAAGGGAGAACACCCCTTATCGATTATTTTTTTTGCCCAGTAGAGAGCAAGCACATCCAGTCCCCCGTTATATGCCAGAAGAGCGAGTCTGTATCTAAAGAGGGAATTATCCTCTTTAATTAGGGAGAGTTCTTGTTTTGCCTCTTTTGTTATACCGTATCCAAGAAGCAACCTACCTTTCAAAAGTCGTATGCTATCCTCGTGTGATATTGAATAGACAGTATCACAAAAAGATGCTATCCATTCCTCCGGAGTACTTTTAGAAATCTCCAGTTTTCCATCGAGTAGATAAGCATAATAGGATAGGGGAGACTCACTCAGAACATAAGACCTGTATGAAGACAGACCTGTAATCTTTGCAAGCCAGTAATTGCCCGGTACAGGGAATGTATGTTCAAAGCATTTCTTTGCTAGATCTATTTTGCCTTCGTCAAGGCACAAAAGACCGCTCCGAAGATTGGCTGTCTTTTTGAAAGACGAACCCACCTTACTGTACGCGTCTATTGCATCCCTTTTTCTTCCCATTTGCTCATACAAGACTCCTGCCCTGAAATATCCCTCATCGCTCCCTGAAGAGCGGTATTCTTCTAACGCCCTGGCAGGAAACCCTGCTTTTTCCAGGCATTTTCCGGTATTTAAGCGGTCCTTTGTACTTCTGTATTCATTTGCAGCATCTGTGTATCTGCCCATACCTTCAAAACAGAGTGCCCGCATCCTGTGGTCTTTTCTGGAGACATATTTTAGTGCTTCGCTATATTTTTTGTTCTCATACAGCACATTTACTATTACCTCTTGTGGAACACTAACTTTGTCAAGAGCCATCAGGGCATAAGAAGATTCTGGATAATTCTTCAGAAGTTCTTGATACAGAGATTCCCCGGATTCTTCCACAAGATTATATATCTCTGCTCTATGATATAATGCTTCTGCACCACGTAACTCCTTCCATATTGATAATGCCTCTATGTAATTCTTCTCTGCCTCATATGATAAAGCAAGCATCCTTTTCGCATCTGCAAAGTCCCCTGCTTTCTTAAAATAGACAATGGCACCTGCTGTATCTCCTGCCTCACTCGCACATATACCGCAGTTATACATTGCATTTTCATACAGGATATCATCGACATCCATATAACTGTGAATTGCATCCTCGTACATTCCGAGTTTCTGATATATCCAGCCAGACTGATAAGGTGACAGTGCACAGGACAACGCCTCATCGTATCTGCCAGCGAGTATGTAAAGCCTTGCAAGGAGTGTATCGTCCGGAGAGATCTCCGCCAAACGACCTATCGCCTCATTATACTCCCTCAGTTCAATCAATCTTTCTATCTTGCCATAATCCACAAACACCTGTCTTGCGCAGGCAATAAATAAAAAGATTGATATAGAAATCCAATTAATATGCATATAATCCTAAAGGTTGTTTCTTAGATAAGTCTTTAATTTTACAGAGAAGAGTCCTATAGAACATCCCGCACAAAAGTATAATTGTATAAAAAGGAATTACAGGATGGCGGGGATAATGTTCTTTCAGATATCTAATCATCCCAAAATGCCAGTAGAGTATGGACTTCGACTTTTCTAATCTTGTTGAACTTCCGCGTGTGTGGTAAATCTCCCCATCCTTTAAATAATATATCTTAAATCCCTTTTCCTTGATTTGGTAGCAGAGTTCAATGTCATTCATATACAATGGGTACTTTACATCCAATCCCCCGATTTTCCTTATCAAATCCCCTCTTATAAGAAAAGCGGAAGCACTTGGCTGGTCAATCTCCTGTGTTTTTTCGTAATTAAACTGTGGGAGTTTCCATTTAGATGTTCTGCCTGTGATTAGGGATAGGCCTGTAATCTCTGTAAACAGATTAAAAGGCGTTGGCAGCTCTCTGCAGGATTGCTGGACAGAGCCATCGGGATTTAGAAGTTTGGGTGCGACAGCTCCGACATCAGGTCTTTCGTCCAGAAAGGAGTATAGTTTTTCTATTGTATTATTTTTCAATACCGTATCCGGGTTAAGCAGCATGATAAATATTCCTTTTGCCAGTTTGATGGCTTGATTTGTTGCATATGCGAAATTTTTATTCTCGTAATTACGGATTACCCTCACATCAGGGAATTCTCTTTTCACCACGCCCACTGTATTGTCTTGAGAGTGGTTATCCACAAGAATTATCTCGTAAGGTATAGAATTTGTGTTCTCATATATGGATTTGAGGCATTCGCCAATATTGTCTTCGCTATTGTATGTAACTATCACTATACTCAGCATAGAGACCAAATAAAAGAGAAATAGAGAATCCCTGCTCTATCTGAAAGTTATATACGAGTAATTTACGCCCTCACCTCTTTCGTTTGTAGGAATCCATATATAATCTATTCTCTTCCGTGTGGCATCAAATGTAGATGCTATAAGATGAAGTTCTTTACTATGTGCCTCTTTAACACCCTTCTCCCTCAACCTGTATATATCGTACGCAAATTGGTGTCGTGGATACTCTTTGTAATTTCTTTTCGAGGGGTTTTCGTAGAATTGCTTCTTTTGAAAAAGTAGAGCAAATTCAGTCAAAACAGTGGTAATGGGTACTCTCTCTTTTTGTAAGAAAAGTGATGCCCTTCTCCAACCCTGAAACAGTTTATCAATGAACTCTCTCTCTGGCATAGAGTTCTTTTTGAGCTCTCCGTCAATCTTCCGCAATTTGTTTACTATCTCGTCGGGTGAAAGTGCACAACCTCCGATTTTTTCCGGTCCGAACATTATATTAACCTTTTTGGCGATAAAATCGACCTCTATCCTGTAAAGACCAGAATAAAGTATCGGCAGGTTACCATGAAGGTTCATACTGTTCTTCTGTAGTTCCTCGTTAAGTCTTTTTGAAAAATCAAATCGGAAATCCTCCTTCAATTTCTCAATATCATCTTTTAGTGTCTTTATCACCTCAAGAGAGCCTGTCTTATCAAATTCTGTCACATTTATCACCGTTTCGAGATTCTGTATCAGGGGTTCTATTTTATAGATGTTCTGAAAGGAGTTTTTAGCAAGACGCGATAATTTTTTCAAGGTCTTTTGTAACCTCTTAATTTCCTTTTCTGTCTCCTTTATCTTATCTAATATTTTATTCAACTTCTCTTCCATTGTTTTCTCCTGACATTTGTAGGCACGAATTGAATTCGTGCTGTAAACTTCTCTTTAAATCCCTGTTAATTTCTTTTCCTCTTATATTCTCTTTCAATCCCTGTTAATTTTTTCCTTGACATACTTGGGAATATGTAGTATAATAAAAATATGGTTGAAGATATCATAAATCAATATATGGAGATAGAGGAGAAAATCACCGAAAACAGCTATCTGGTAACTTCCCGAGTGGACAGGGCATTTCCTCTGTTAAAGAAGCACCTGACAGAATACAATCTCCTTCCAATGCTTAAAAAGAGAGATGATGGTAGAATTTTACTCTATCTGTATGAGTGGACCCCGCCCCAAAAATCCAGCAACTGGATAAACCTAATTCTGCTTATTACAACTGTATTTACAACCCTCTGGGTGGGTGGAAAGCTTGCAAGGCCTTATGATTTCTCTTTTCCCTCAGGGCTTGTTTACGGAATTCCTTTTTCCTTTACCCTTTTATGTATCCTTGGCGCTCACGAACTTGGCCATTACTTCGCCTGCAGGAGACTTGGAATAAGCGCTACTCTGCCCTATTTTATCCCTGTTCCACCTCCCTCGCCCCTTGGCACATTTGGGGCAGTAATCCGCATTAAATCCCCAATAGAAGACAAAAATGCTCTCATAGAGGTTGGGGCGATGGGACCTCTCACAGGACTTGTCTTTGCAATACCCGCTATGATAATTGGACTTCTTTTGAGTGAGACTGTTCCTTCAAGTTATCTTGAGAAGGAAGCCACAATTCGGCTTGGTAATTCAATTCTCTCCTTTTTGCTTACAAATATTGTTATCAAAGAGCCTTCTGAGGGAGCACTTCTTTTTCATCCGGTTGCGTGGGCAGCCTGGATAGGAATGTTTGTAACAGCTATAAATCTACTCCCTGTTGGACAGCTGGATGGTGGACATATATCCTTCGCAATTTTTGGCAAAAGACATAAGGTTATTGGATGGAGCATTATTGGTATATTACTTGTGCTTGGTTTTATATTCTGGAATGGGTTTATACTGTGGGCATTGCTTATTAGCATACTGGGGGTACATCATCCTCCACCGTTAAATGCTGTAGAACCTCTAGATAAAAAGCATAAGGTAATAGGCGTAATATCGCTTGTGGCATTTGTACTCACATTTGTTCTATCCCCATTCAAGTTTTAGTCTTCTTTCCGTATCTTTTTTCATATCTTTCTACCCTTCCAGCGGTATCCACGAGTTTCTGCTTCCCTGTAAAGAATGGATGACACTTTGAACATATCTCTACATGCAGTTCCTTTACCGTGGATTTTGTGTGTACAACATTACCACAGGCACAGGTTATAATTGCATCATAGTACTTTGGATGTATTCCTTCTTTCATGAAACCCCTCTAGTTTTAAAATTAACCAAATAAATGTTGATATACAGCTGTGTTTTATTATATCACAAAAAACCCATCCTGTCAAGTAAAAAATGTCAATGCCTGCCTGCCGGTAGGCAGGGATTAAGCAGATTAAGCGGATTGGTAGCAGGGATTGAACGGTAGGCAGGTGTGGTTGTCCATCGATTAGCAAAGGCTGTAGGCACAAATTCAATTTGTGCCAGCACGGTTAAAACCGTGCCCTACTTTTTCACCAAATCTCTTATTCTTTGTGGACTTTGTGGTTATAATCAGGCAAGGATTTAGCGGGGGTGCAGAATTTTATTGACAAAGGCAAAAAGATGTGATATAATGGTCGTAAGGCATATACAATAGACTTTAAAACACCGAAGGACACCGAAGCCACTGGATTTATAAGAGCTTTTTTATATCTTTCTTTTCAGTAATGGTTTTGTTTTTTTATTATATTTACATATTTCGGTGTTGTTCGGTGATATTCAGTGTTTAGTTCATAATCTGAGATGGATATTCTGAAAGCGGTCATATTGGGAATAGTGCAGGGGGCGACAGAGTTTCTCCCTGTCTCAAGTTCAGGACATCTTGCCCTGCTCGGAGGATTTCTGGGTTTTGAGGAAGGAACACTTATGGCCACCATGATGCATGCTGGCACACTGCTTGCACTTGTCGTTTACTTCAGAGAGGATATTGCCCGTATAATCCTTTCCCCATTCAAGAAAGACATAAAGTATCTGAAACTTTTATGGTTTCTGATATTGGGAAGCATACCCGTTGTAATTTTCGGACTTCTCCTGTTTCCTCATATTGAGGGCATATTCGATTCTCCGTTGATTATCGGAATATGCCTCATATTTACAGGAATAATCCTCTTTATATCAGGTTTTATGAAGAAGAAAAAAAGCAATATGCGATTTTGGGATGCAATTTTGATAGGTATTGGACAGGCAATAGCAATATTACCGGGTGTTTCAAGGTCAGGCACCACTATAAGCACAGGAACATTT
>PEYP01000037.1 GCA_002774315.1 Candidatus Stahliibacteriota bacterium CG08_land_8_20_14_0_20_40_26 | reverse complement strand
CCAGAGCCTGCAAGGATATTATTATCCTCAATGAACTCTGAGCCATTCCATGTATAGAGAAAGGGACAGGGGTAGTATTCCGGGTCCACCCTTATTGTACCTGATGGGTCACTCTCATTCTGTAGTATATCAAAGGCTGTAACACAGTAATAGTAAGTACTCCACGCATAGACTATGTCAAGGCAAGTCGGCGATGCTGAAGGGGAAACTGTTTTTACTTTTTGCCATCCACCTCCAGAGGTCTTTCTATACACATAATACCCATCAAGGTCAGGTTCTGTGTTTGCATTCCATGTCAGTGTTATCTTCGCCCGGTTAGAACCTATATATGACCAGACCCCGGTAAGTCCTGTTGGAGCAAGAGGAGGAAGAACATCCGTCTGGTTAAAATCAACTTTATATGGCGAGTTATCTCCCTCAGTCCATGTCACAGAGAGTATACTTTCAGGGTCATTTAGTACAGCCTGTGGATATTTGGAATCAATGGTTGTGTTACTGATATTTATTGCTTTACCCCACCCTAACATTGCCTTCCTGCTTCTATATACCTCTCCTTCTTCTTCCCATACTATTATCACTCCATCAAGAACTTGAGGTGATGTGGATATGTAAGAAGGTGTATTACTTATGTTCACGGATTCCCCAAAATCTCCTTCAAGTGGTTTTTTGATAAGGTATATTTCTCCTTCCTCTTCCCATACAACATAAATATGGTTATCATAAAAATCTATAAATGGGTGGGAGGAGGATATATCAGGACTCTCTGAAACATTGACTGTTTCTGTCCAGCCCGTATCCGTCCTTGTAATGTAATATACCTCCCCTGTCTCGCTCCAGGACGGTCTTGTCCAGGTTATATGTGGTGCACTATTCATATCTATGTCTATGGAAGCTATAGAGTTTCCCAATCCCTTGAAACCATCTATAGTTGCTATATCTAATTTCTTCGTTTCTTTTGCTCCTGAGGAAGGAGTATAGCATATATATGTGAGAGACCATCGAGTATTTGCTCCAGGGGGAGCAAGGACCCATTGGGTATTTGCTCCAGGAGAATCTTTTTCCTCCTCTTGGATTGTGGCCCAAAAAACTTCTGTCAATACTATATGCACAATATTGTTGCTATCTACGACCATAGCAGGTGATGAAAATCTCACTCCATAATCACTTTGCTCTTTCAGTAACACCACTGGAACTCCCCAAGTTCCATTGTTTTTTCTGAAATAGAGTCTACTCACTTTATCCTCTTCCTCTATCCACGAGACATTTATCCCATCTGCATTGTCAATGGCAAGGACTGGATATTTACCATCTCCAAGTGCCCAATAGCTTGTCCACGAATAATCTGCACCAAAACTTTTTGCATACCTAATATCACCATAGGTAGAAGTTACAAGATGTAGATTGCCGTTTGGGTCAACTACAAATTTTCTTTGATTATTGGAAAAAGTAATATCATCCTTATCTGATGTAAAGTAAATAAAGTTTTGAAGCGAATCAAATGCAGGTCTATGTGAGAAGTCGGGATTTAGTATTGCCCATTGTCCACCTTCTCCTGTCCATTGCAATGCAAAGAAAAATACCTTATTTCCTTTGGCAGACCAATCTCTTTTAAGTATCGTCCGGCACAGGTCCATATAGAAATTCGCCTTTTCTAATTCATCGTCAGTATGACATCCTTCTTCTGTTAACCACAGGGGTTTACCAGAGGCATAGTATTCTATAGTGTCGTCCAGACAATCTAAATACTCCTCTGCAGATGAAAAGCCGTACCAGGGATGGTATGTCCCGTGATAAAATGGATAATGATGACTTATTACATCTATATAGTTAGCACCTCCATCCTCTAATACCCGTGCCAACCAATAAACTGGACTTGATGCTGTATCGTTATCAGTACCTGAGTTTTCCCAAATATATTTTACAATAGCAGGAGCTACAACTTTAGCAGTTGGGTCTGCTGAGTCTATTGCGTCATGAGTTATCCTTACATAGGAACGGAAAGAAGTAATAGGTGAACCCCATGTTTGACCCCAAGGCTGCCCTCCTTCAGGCTCATTGCATATCTCCCAGTACTTAACTGGCTTCGTAAGACCCGGCATCTCATCATAGCCTCCATAACCTTCTCCATCACCATCAAGGTGTTCAACCTGCATTCTCCAATACCTTGCCCAGCCCACTGAATCAGGTATTGTATAGTGAGGTCGTGGCCAGCCCACGGCGCATAAGTTCAAATCACGCTCCTGCATAAAAGTGACAAGCGAATCCTGAGCATCGAAACGAAAGTAACCCTCACTGGGTTCACATCTTGCCATACAGTTAGGTCTGTTCCAGGTTAAGCCACAGCTCTTCATTGAATCAAGTTGTGGACAATACTCTTTACGCCATTGGTCAGGAGGAGAGACTTGTTCTGTACTCGGAAACTTCCACCATTCTTCACCATCTTTTTCACCACATTCCCATACCGCCACAACTCCCCAGGGCGATTCTTCACTCCCATAAACCCACAACGGAACAATCCCCAAAATTGTAAATAGTCCAAAAGTCTTTAAGAGCTTTGACATGATACCCCCTTTATTTTACGACAATTACCTTTACCACCAAATAGGCACTATTTCTGAAGCAACAAAAGTAAATGCCATTTTTTACCTTTTTACCGTCACTATCATTAAGTGCCCAGCAAACTGTATGGGCACCAGAACTTTGTTTCCCATCTGCCAATGTTATAACTCTCTGCCCTAACACATTGTATATACTCATATCTATCAAGCTTTCCTTCTCCAAATTATACCTAATTTCCACATTTTTCCTCACAGGATTTGGTGAAAGCTTTAACTTAGCTTTTGAGTTTTGACTTTTGAATTTTAACCTCTCCTCTATTCCTGTTGGATATCCTCTCGCATACTTCATTATACACCCTTCAATATGGTTGTAGTAGCTTATATGAGCGTATTCATCTTTATCTAATGCAAGCCCGGTGTAGCCCCAGTAACGGCCCCACTCAGCAGTTCCAACAGAGTCAATTTCATCAATATACCATCTATCATCACCATCTCTCCACGCGTACTTAAGCCAAGACCAGTCACTTACATAACTTATATGAGGAATATTCTCAACATCAAGCCACAGACAAGTTTCACTGCCCGCACATCCCATTGTATCCACTATCTCTATACGCCACCCTGTGTCCACTCTTACGGCATATCGCAAATCCTGTCTTTCCTCTCCATAACAACTATAAGCAATGCAAGGATAACACAAATTGTTAATCGCTATAGAGAACCAATCGCAATAACAATCAGTGGTATCTAAAGTGTCTACTATCTCAATATGCCATACCCCATTTTTACGCTTAGCGCACCTAATCCCTCTGCTACCCCTATTCGCATACGCAATATAAGGGCAATCATCGCTATCAAGAGCGAGGGAAACATCCGAGTATACAACTGTGTCGACCGTTTCAGTATGCCAGCCTTTACCATCCCAATAAGTATATAAAACTACACTTGTATCCGGAGTCCAGTGTATTACACCCGTATGACCAATATGGGGGTAGTCATTTTTATCTAACTTAAGAGAAGTATATTCTATCCATCGCTCAGTATAAGGATGTATAGTATGCCAGCCTGTACTATCCTTCCACGCATATCCTAAATCACCCCACCAGAAACTGATGTGTGGATAGCCTTTTGAATCAAGTGCAAGCGAGGGGGCGGTACCTGCAATTTTGCCACCAGCAGAATCAAATACAACCTCATATGACCAAGTTGAATCTAATGAATTAAATGAAGCATATACAAGCCCACCTGCATTGTAACGACAATAGGCAAGGTGTGGTATCCCTAATGAATCAAGTGCAATTGATGTCCCATATATCCCACTATTGTGAGTAGTATCAACCGTAGTAATCCACCAATCACTCGCCCAGATTGACGAAGCCACTATTGACACAAAGAGAACAAATAATCCTAACTTTTTCCTTTCCATTTTACCCCTTTAATAATTATACACCATCTTTATCTATTTATCAAGTTTTAATTTTGCATTTTGAATTTTCACAGGTCTGTTCCAGGACATACCAACTACCCTTGCAGAATCAAGTTGTCGCTTATATCGTTCCATCCAGTAATGCTCGTTTCCGTCCCACACCATCACACCTCCCCAAGGGGATTCTTCACTACTATACAATGGAACAATCCCAAGAATTGTAAGCAACCCAAAAGTTTTTAAAAGTTTTAACATGATACCCCCTATTTTATTATTATAACTTTTTTAGTTATAAAAGACTCATCACCCGTTCTAAGACAGCAAAAGTAGATTCCGGATTTTATGGTCTGTGTATCCCAATACTCTGTATATCTTCCAGGGCTTTTTATCTCATCCGCCAATTCTATCACTTTCTGCCCTACAATGTTATATATGCATAAGTTCACTTCGTTCCTTCCCTTCAAGACATATTCAATCTGCACTCTTCTTTGTCCTATAGTGGGATAAACTTTAAACAATATTCCGTCAAAGTCTTCAGAGCCAATCTCTATCCTTGCTTCCGGATATCCTGTAGCATATTTTGTGTTAATTACATACCCTGTATCCACTCTGAACTGTACATTGTAACTGATATGAGCCCTGCCATCTCTGTCTATTACAAGTCCTGTATAACTTGCTTCAGCACCTCCCTCGCCCATTATTGAATCAATCTTCTCAATATGCCATACTCCATCCCACTTCCATGCATATTTAAGCCAACAATCCGTACCTTTGTAACTTATGTGAGGACTGTCGTTTTCATCAAGACATAAACAATTTCTATCACCACCTCCTCCAATGTCAACCTTCTCCATTTTCCATCCTGTAGTTTCTCTCACTGCATATTTTAAATCTCTTGTCCATTCACCTGTAGAATCTCGATAAGCATCAGAATAAGTAATGTGGGGCCTCCCCAAACTATCTAAAGCAATAGAAGTATATCCTACCCAGGCAGAAGTATCGATTACTTCAATATCCCACCCTTCATCACCCCTTTTTGCATACCCTAATCCTTGTGGCGGATATCCTAATCCATAGGAAAGATGAGGATGCTGTGCACTATCAAGGGTGAGTGAGACAAATCCCATACCAATCGGACCTCCCGTGTCTATTACTTCTGTATGCCAGCCTCCTTCATCCAAAAAAGTGTACATAACTACACTGCTATCGCGGCTTATGTCGCAAGCATACCCAATATGGGGATAATCGTATTTATCCAATCTGATAGAAGTCCCCTGTATCCAGGGTCCGGG
>PEYP01000093.1 GCA_002774315.1 Candidatus Stahliibacteriota bacterium CG08_land_8_20_14_0_20_40_26 | reverse complement strand
CTCTGTGTTCTCTGTGGTTAGATTTTTGACAATACTTCAAAACAGAAAGGGAGGAAGTATGATAAGGTTAATGGATCTTGGTACAGAATACAGGAAGATAAAACAGGAGATAGATAAAGGCATAAGAGAAATTGTAGACGCACAGCAGTTTACTAATGGTGGACATATAAACAGATTTGAGGAAGAGTTTGCGAGATATCTCGGGATAAGAAACTGCGTGGGCGTTTCATCCGGTTCCACAGCACTTGACCTTGCACTTTTTGCACTTGGTATTGGAGAGGGTGATGAGGTAATTGTTCCAAGTTTTACATTTATTGCCACCGCAGAGGCAGTTTCGCATGTCGGTGCAAAACTTGTCTTCTGTGATTCTGATTACGATACACAGAATATAAACGTAGACAGGTTGGAATCCCTTATAACCAAAAAAACAAAGGCTATAATACCTGTGCATCTCTATGGCAATCCCTGTGATATGGACAGGATTATGGAGTTGGCGAGGAGATATGGACTTAAGATAATAGAGGATGCTGCCCAATCTCAGGGAGCAATGTATAAAGGGAAAAAGGTATCTACAATCGGGGATGCAGGATGTTTTAGTTTTTTCCCTGCCAAGAACCTTGGAGCATATGGGCATGCAGGAGCAGTGGTAACCGATGATGGTGAACTGGCAGATAAGGTAAGATTGCTTTCCAATCACGGCAGAAGAGCCCACTACTACCATGAGATGATCGGTTATAACTACAGAATGGATTCTATTCAAGCAAAGGTTCTTTCTATAAAACTTGTACATCTGGAGAAGTGGAACGAGAATAGAAGAAGGCTGGCAGAAATATACACAGACTCTTTAAAAGATTTACCAATAGGATTGCCCCAAAGAGACAATGACAAAATTCCCGTGTACCATTTATATGTTATAAGAACAGATAGAAGAGAGGAACTGGCGGAGTGGCTTAAGGAAAATGGTATAGAGACGAGGGTTCACTATTCGCTTCCACTACATTTGCAACCTGCATACAAACATCTTGGATATAAAGAGGGAGACCTTCCTGTGTCGGAGAGACTTGCGAAAGCGGTCTTATCTCTGCCTTTGTATCCATATCTTGAGGAAGATAAAGTCCATATGGTGATTGAAAAGGTAAGGGAATTCTTCTCGTGACTTCTATTTGTATAGAAACTCTCCCAATTTTTTTGGAAGAATAAATGATGCACTATGAATCTCATGTGTGTAATACCTGAGCAAGAGGGAGGGCTTTCTATGAATGGATGCCGGAGAGATGGTGTTTGATGCAAACATAAAACTCCATATTCCACCGGGGTAGGTGGGTATAGGAGCTATGTATGGTTTCACAGTTCTAAATACAGAATTTAGCCTCTTTAAATAATCTCTTATGAATTTCTTATGATAAAATGGTGATTCTGACTGTGCAATAAATATACCATCATCTGACAGACCCTCTTTGCATCTTCTTAAGAATTCACTCCCTACAAGTGATAGTGCAGGACCTTCAGGGTCGGTTGAATCAACAAAAATGATATCCAATCCGCTTCTGTTCTTTATCCATTCTGCTCCATCCTCATAATAGACCTTTACCTTTGGGTCTTCAAGCCAGAAGCAACCAAATATTTCCTTTGAAAGGGCGACCACCCTCTCATCTATCTCCACAAGGGATACCGTATCTACATCATATTTCAGGATTTCACGAACTGAAAATCCGTCTCCTCCGCCTATCACAGCAATATTTTTTGGAGAGGAATGACATACCATAGCAGGATGGACGAGCATCTCATGATATATATACTCATCTTTCTCTGTAAGCATCACTTTATCATTAAGTAATAATACCTTGCCAAAATCATATGTATCAATAATCTTTATATCCTGAAATTTACTTTTTTCCCTATGTAGTACATTCTTAACTCGTATAAGAATTCCTGCATTGGGGGTATGATATTCTACAAAGAAATTATTATTCATAGAGGATTTGCTTGTCTGGATTCAGGTTTTTACAATTCCTCTTACAAGGTGGGTTATCTTCACATCCTGTGGCAGGAATACACTTTTTAAATAATTCAAAGCAGAATCCACATCAATAACATCACTGCAGGAGAAGAAATCTATTGCAGCATAATTGTATTCTGGCCAGGTATGTACAGAGAAGTGTGATTCTGCAATAATAACAACCCCTGATACACCATATGGTTTAAAGTAATGAAAGTTGGAATCTATTATTCTGGCATGGGATAGGCGGGCTGCCTCAAGAAATGCCTCCTCTACCTTTTTTGAGTCAGAAATAATAGAAGGCAGGCACCCATAAAATTCTACTATGGTATGGTTCCCCAGTATCTTTTCCAATTTTATTTATCTCCTTACTATCAGGGTCATCATCCATAAAAATCCCCTCCCAAGGATTTATATTATACCAATTTTTTGGGGATTTGTCAAGAAAAAAACAAAATTTTATGAGATTGTTTTGAGTGCTATACAACTATTGTGTCCACCGAATCCAAAAGAGTTTGAAAGACTTGACTCTATTTTAATCTTTCTTGCCTTATTTGGTACATAATCAAGATCACACTCAGGATCCGGATTTTCAAGATTTATCGTGGGATGGGCTATTCCATCCCTCATTGACAATACGCAAGCTATGAGTTCACAAGCCCCTGCAGCGCCCAACAGGTGTCCTATCATTGATTTAGTAGAGGATATGGCAACTTTCCTGGCATTTTTCTCTCCAAGGGCAAGTTTTACTGCCATTGTTTCTATTTTGTCATTAAGGGGAGTAGAGGTACCATGTGCGTTTATGTAATCAACGGTTTCAAGCCTCGCTTCACCCAATGCGAGTTTTATCACTCTTGCAGCCTCCCTTCCATTTGGGTCGGGTGCGGTGATGTGATAGGCATCACAGGTCATACCAAATCCAGCAACCTCGCAATATGGCTTTTTCCCTCTCGTTATTGCATGCTCATATTCCTCTAAAACAAGAATTCCAGCGCCCTCTCCCAATACAAACCCGTCTCTCTCTTTATCAAACGGTCTTGATGCCTTCTCTGGTTCGTCATTCCTTGGGGATATTGCCTTCATATTTGCAAAACCGGCGACAGCTGTAGGGGTTATAGCCGCTTCTGTCCCTCCTGTTAACATCACATCTGCCCGTCTGTCCTTTATTATCCTATACGCCTCCCCTATTGCGTGCCCAGATGAAGCACAGGCAGATGCCACGCAGAAATTTGGTCCTTTGAGTCCAAATTCTATTCCAATTTCAGCAGAGGCAGAGTTTATTATCATCATCGGGACGAAGAATGGGCTGACAAATCTTGGAGAATCGTTCAGCAGTTTTCGGTGCTGTTCCTCCCATGTTTCTATACCTCCGATACCTGAACCTATAATAACCCCTATCTTTTCTGTATCCTCTTTAGAGAGATCTATTTCAGAATCCTCTACTGCCTCTCTCGATGCGCATATCGCAAACTGTGTATATCTATCCAGTCTCCGTACCTTCTTTGGTGGAAAGAATTTCTCGGGAGAAAAGTTCTTTAACTCTGCTGCAATTCTAACAGAAAATCCACTTGTATCAAATCTTGTAATATGTGAAACCCCACTTTTGCCTTCTAAAAGAGACCTCCAGAACTCCTCTTTTGAGAGTCCTATGGGTGTTACTGCCCCCATACCTGTTATTACCACTCTCCTCATACTCCTCCTTGCCTTGGAAGTAAAGTATGCCCTCTCTGTGCAAGTGCTCTGTTACTTGTTCTTTGTTTTGTTTTCTATGTACTCCACTGCCTTTCCAAATGTTACGAGCTTTTCTGCTTCTTCGTTCGGTATCTCTATTTCAAACTTCTCTTCCAATGCCATAATCAGTTCAACTGTATCGAGAGAGTCGGCTCCGAGGTCATCTGTGAAGCTTGCTTCATCCGTTATTTGCTTCTCATCCACACCCAGTTTTTCCATTATTATTCCCTTTATATCCTCCCTTACTGCCATATTTCCTCCTTTTGCTTTTTAAAGTATTGTCAAAAAACTAACCACAACACTTCTCTCTTTCCACATCTGTGTCTTTCTGCGTCCATCTATGTTCTATTATTTATTGCTTTTCTGCACGATTTGAAATCGTGCCTACATTATTTCTCACCACAGTTGTAAATACAGATCCTCATGACCATTGACTATTGCTAATTTTGCATTGCTAATTGAGGATTTCAATGACCTAATTACCTTCACTTACATTTTTGGAAATTATACCATATTTTTTGTAAAATGTCAAGTTTTTTTGTTATCGTATTATCATAAGTTTTCCCTGTATGTTAAAACCCTCTCCCTTCCATCTGTAAAAATATACACCAGCGGGTAGAAGCACACCATTGTTGTCCCTCCCATCCCAGACTATTTCGTGATTCGTAAATCGTAAATCGTAAATCGTAAATTGCTTTACGAGACGACCAGAGAGGTCGTAGATGGAGATAGTCATTGGGCATTGGGCATTAGTCATTGGTTTTCCTCCTGGTGTATTCCCGATAGCCTGATAGCCTGATAGCGTGATAGCGGTAGTTGTGCTGAATGGGTTTGGATAGACACTTACGATAGGTAGCGGATGACCGACGACCTTCTCTTCAATCTCTGTTGTCTTACAAAGGCGAACATTGAGGATTGTAAGACTGTCAAATTTCACATAGACATCATCGTAGGTCTTTGTTAGGTACCCGGTGGATGAGAACTGCATTGTATAACATCCATCACGGAGCAATTTGTAATAGTCACCAACATCAGGATCAGTATAAACAGGCTTGCCATACTCAATTGCCCTTACCTCGGCATAAAGTGGTTTACCTGTTAGTGAGTCTG